>JBDTPE010000223.1:0-5255 GCA_039932875.1 Betaproteobacteria bacterium
GTTTGGTAACCGGCAAAAATTCGGCGTTACATTCCAGTATTCAACTTGCAATCACCGTTCCGCGATACCGCGGCAACTCAAACGTACCGCGTAAAACGCCATACAAGGCCCAAAGTAGCAGGATTGGAATGATCAGCGTTTGAAGCAGGAAAATCACCATGATCTTGACGATGTGGTCTATCGCCTGCTCAGCTGCTTTCTTCAGGTTTTCAAAATGCAGCTTCACATCCGCGCCTTTGGCTACCCACTCCTTTACTTTTTCCCACGTCCCCTGCGCTTCCGAAGAGGCAGGCATGGGTGGAATGAACGTCGCCACCTGTACCGAGGAAAGATCAATCGCTTGCTGACTTGATGTGAATTCGGCGGCGAGAAACTTCTGTGAAAGCAGGTCGGTGCCGATGGTCACCAACGGGATTGCGAAACGCAGCATCAGCAGAATGACCAACGCTCTGCACAGCCAACTGGGTGGCGAATGCCGAAGGAAATGAAACCAGGTCCATCCGAACGCAGCGGCGGTCAGTGCCGCCGACAACAGCCAATAGCTACCAATGCTAATCAAGACTTTCTGAATGCCGAAGGCGACGCTGGCGGCCAGCATCAGGTCCGAAAAATGTTTCACCAGCTCACTGAGTGGGGCGAGCAACTGCCCAGGCGTCAAATTCACGCCGACACCGAACGGCTGCGCCGAGATCTGAGTACCCTGCACCACAGAAATGACGCCATTGAGTACCCTTGCCGTTGCGAAGCTGAACAATGCCCGCTTCAAACCCGCGTCGACCTGCTCGGTCGCCGGCGAGTCAAGTGGGCCGAGCCATGAGCAAACGACGACGACGGCCATGCAGATTGCAAAAACAATTTGACGCGCGTTTCTCATGTCGCTGTACCCTTTCGCTCACACACCAAAGCACTCACCCCGGCAAGTTCAAGTCTACGCGCTCACGGTAAGCGTGTGCGCACCGCGCGCCGAAATGCACCGCGACTATACTGGGCTTTCACTCACCACCAAGCCTGAGCCAACATGACCATCACCGTCATTCGCGATAACACCGGCGCCATGCGTCATCAAGTGCACATCGGCAAGCACGTTATTACGGTCGATGAACCCGTGTCTGGTGGCGGCGAAGACTCAGGCCCCGACCCTCACGACCTTTACGATGCGGCGCTGGGTGCTTGCAAGGCGCTGACGGTTCTCTGGTATGCCAGACGCAAGGACATTCCGGTGGAAGACATTCAAGTTGATGTCGAGCGCGATAACTCGCAGGAGCGCGCCGGTACCTACCGTCTCGATACCAAACTCAAGCTAAGTGGAAACCTGAGCGACGCCCAGCGCCGGGAACTGCTGAACGTGGCAGGCAAATGTCCGATACACAAGCTGATGACGACCGTGACGACGGAGATCAGTACGTCGCTGATTGAGTGAGAATACGTTCCTGCACAAACGCCGCGCAAGCGTCAGCGTTCAATACAACCGCAGAAATTGCACCGCCTATCATTCGATTCCCGCACAACATGATGCCCGCTTGATTTATCGCCAAATGGAAAGACAATAGGGTCTTGAGCGGACTGCGAAATTAAACAAAAAGCCCTCATGAAAACCAATTACGTATTGATCGATTTTGAAAACCGCCCAGTCAAGTCGATCGCAATGCTGGCGGCTGGTGAACAGTTTCAGGTCTATTTGTTCCTTGGCAAGAACAATACCAAGGTCGAGACCGCGCTCGCGATGGAGATGCAGGCGCTGGGTGATCGTGCCTCGTATGTGAAGCTGGAGTCTGCGGGTAAAAACGTGCTGGATTTTCATCTCGCGTACTACATCGGAGAGTTGGCGGCTTCCGACCCTGGCGGTTTCTTTCATGTCATTTCTGGGGACAAAACGTTCGATCCGCTGATCGAACATATCAAGGGCCGCAAGATATTCGCCGCGCGCTCCGAATCGATTGAAGAAATGCCCTGCTTCCGCGTAGCGCCCACGCCGCCGCCCGCAAAGGCGAGTATCAAACCCGCTGGCACGTCACCTGATGACCTCATGGAGCACTGGATTGAGGTTGTGGTGAAAGAGTTGATCACCCGCGGCGAATCACGACCAGTTCGCATGAAGACGCTGGTCAACACCATTCACGCACGCATCGGCAAAGACCGCTCGGGCAAAGAGGCTGAAGCGGTCAGGGATACTCTCGTCTCGCGCAGGATTATTCTGCTCGATGGGGTCAAGTTCACCTACAAGTTGCCGAAGGCGATATAGCGAATAGTTCTCACGTAACACGGCTACGGAAAAAAATAGCCGTCGTCCCAGCCAAGCCTGAGATCAGTCCCATAAACCACCTGATCTCACCAACTGGGGTCAACTTCACAAAACCAGGTGACACCTCGCTTTGCGTGGTCACCTCTCACCCCAGGGGTGCAGATTAGCGGGAGCTCCGCTAGAGGGTCTGCATTGGCAGGCGATTCTTTTCTTTCCAGCGCGCGTGCACGCCGGGACGGCGCTGCACATGAGTTGAGTTGCCTGAAAGGCGCTCCCTTGCGACGGGGAACTGACGGGTGTTTGAAGTGACGAACAGCGTGGAAGAAATCGCCGCGATGTGTCGTGTGCCCGCCAACGCGACGGAACCCACCATCTGGTGATTGCCCATTTCCTGACCGACTGGCTCCACGCTACGATCACGGCGCAGTGCCAGCACGCTGAATCGTTCCCGCACCCACTTCAACATATCAACTCTCTCTGGACGTAGATTGAAACCTGATCAAACAAGAGGCCGGGATTTGATACCAACCGCGCTTCATCCCAAAGGCCTACAGAAATCAGGATTACACGAACGCTTAACAATTGATGTGAAAATCCTCACACGTCGACACAAATGATGCAGCGCCGATGTGAAAATCACGTGACCGCAATGTGGCATTCATATGACCTCCGCTGCCACAACAATAAAAAAGCCCGGGAAACCACACGGCGCCCCGGGCGAATAGTCGAGGGAGTGTCGACTAGGGGAACATCGTTGTGCGCCTGCCAAAACCAGTCTGGCGCTTCAAAATTTTCACTTACAGAACCGTTACCTGATTCACTGGACGTGCGTCTGCAATCAACGTGGCTGACTTGACGACCATCAGCGATGCATCACGCGCCAACAAGTCCTCGTTGGTGCGTATCGACGCAAAACCCACGGTGAGCAATGCGACCGCCAATAAGGCGCCCATCAAAAAAGTGTCTTTGCTGATTCTGGTGTTCATTTGCGTTCTCCGTTCGTGGCGTGCTGTGCTTGTGGTGTGTCGCTAATCGATGTCGCCAATATAAATATCGGCCGCCATCGCCTCAAACAGAAAGCGACAGAACGCGCCAAACGCGGAGCGAAGTGCAGCCAGCCTCGATAGTCATCGAGGCTGGCTGCTGGAGAAACAGGTGAGTGCGACTAGTGCCGCGGCGTTACTGGTGCCGAAGGCTCAGGCGTGCGAAGAATGGCTTGCAGGGCCGCCATGGGACGGATGCGGATGCGCCTGATGTTCGTGTGGCGCGCTCACTAGCGAGCCAACCACCATGCCCAGACCGGCCATTAGTACGCCGATAAGCTGTGGCGGAACCTGCTCACCCAGCGGCGTGGCCAGGAATAGTATCCACGTCATGATACCCATCACGATGGACGCAATGGCGCCGTTGCGTGTTGCGCGCTTCCAGTACAGCCCACAAACTAAAGGAACAAAAGCGCCAACGAGCGTAACTTGATACGCCCCCGACACCATCTCGTAAATCGGCGTGCCCTTGGTGGCGATGGCATAACCGAGCACACAGCCGGTAAAAATGAGCAGCGTCACGCGGAAGGCAAACAACTCCTGCTTGTCGGTCAAGCCGCCACGCAGATTCTTGTAAATATTTTCCACGAAGCTGGTGGAAGGCGCCAACAGCGTTGCCGAAGCGCACGATTTGATTGCCGACAGCAGCGCACCGAAGAAAATCACCTGCGCGACAAACGGCATTTGCGTGAGGATAAAGGTCGGTAGAACGCGCTGTGGATCACCGGCGAGCAACTCTTTGGTCTTCTCCGGCATCGCCAGCACGGCGCAGGCGACGATAAACATCGGCACAAACGCAAACAGCAGATACGAGAAGCCGCCGATGACGGCGCCGCGCGATGCCGTCTTGGAATCCTTGGCCGACATCACCCGCTGGAACACATCCTGCTGTGGAATCGAGCCCAGCATCATGGTGATGGCGGCGGCGAAGAAAAACATGGCGTCATGAAGGTTCGGTGCCGGGAAAAACTTGAACCAGTCGTTGGTCTGCGCCAGTGCAAATACCTTGTCCGCGCCACCGGCGAGGTTTCCTGCCATGAAGGCGATGATGGTGAGGCCGATGACCAGCACGATCATCTGGATGAAGTCAGTCCAGGCAATGGCCAGCATGCCACCGAAAATCACATAGGCCAGCACCGACAGTGTGCCGATCACCATGCCAGTATTGACGCTGATCGCATCATTGCTCACGATGTTGAAGACCAATCCCAGCGCGGTAATCTGGGCCGCCACCCAGCCGAGATAACTCAGAATAATTGCAATGGAGCAAAGAATTTCCACGGTCTTGCCATAGCGCTTGCGATAGAAGTCGCCGATCGTCATCAGGTTCATGCGATACAGGCGCGCGGCGAAAAATAGTCCGACAAAGATCAGACACATTGACGCACCGAATGGATCTTCGACGACGTTGTTCAAGCCACCCTGTACGAATTTGGCGCTGATGCCCAGCACTGTCTCTGCACCGAACCAGGTGGCAAACGTCGTCGTGATGATCATTGCCAGCGGCAGGCTCCTTCCTGCCAGCGCGAAATCGGTCGAAGTCTTGACGCGGGTACCGGCGTACAAACCGATGGCCAACGTGCCCAATAGATACATTACGACGAAACCTAGTAGCGCATTCATATGGCCATCCCTCTCAACTGTGGCGACAGGTCAAAAAATCAATGCGGGAATTTTATCAAACACGAGACAGCAAATAAGCTTGCTATGACGATTGTCGGCGCAACTACACCGAGGGCAGGCTAACCGACGAACCTGCCGAACAACAGAAACACATACATGCTTGCAACCAATGCCGCCATGATGACCAGCACCAACAGTACGCTGGACTGCCAGCGTTGGGTACGGTTGACGCGGTTGATCGCCTTTTCAATGGCTTCCAGCCTGGCGGAAGGGTCATTTTCAAGGGCACGATGCACCAGACGGGGCAATTGCGGCAAGGTTGCCGTCCACAGCGGACCTTCTTTTTT
>JBDTPE010000224.1:0-5254 GCA_039932875.1 Betaproteobacteria bacterium
TGGTGAGTTCCTGTGCAAGTTGTCGGCCAATAGCGTCAGTGCTGCCGCCGGGCGGAAACGGCACGACGAGCTTGATGGTTTTGTTGGGCCAGGCTTGCGCGTGCAGATTTGTCGCGCTCATGAGACCGAGCGAGCCGATCAATACAGTAGCTAAAAGTTTGCTGAGGTGGTCTTGCATGTCGGTCTCCGGTAATTATTGTCGATGCTCGCTGTGTAAGACTTGGCGCATACAAGCAGTTAGAACGCCATTCTGTGCGGTTTCTGGCGACAAACTGGCCGGAACGGCGATTGATGCGATTACGCCGAATTCTTTTTAGGCCAACGTATAAGCCGTCTTCACCGTCGTATAAAACTCCGCTGCATAACGCCCCTGCTCGCGCGGACCGTAGCTTGAACCTTTGCGTCCACCGAACGGCACGTGATAGTCCACACCAGCCGTCGGTACATTCACCATCACCATGCCGGCTTGAATGTGGCGTTTGAAATGCGTGGCGAGTTTCAACGAAGTCGTGCACACGCCAGCAGACAATCCGAACTCGGTGTCGTTGGCCATGCTCAAAGCTTCGTCGTAGTCTTTCACGCGCACAACCGACGCGACCGGCCCGAAAATTTCTTCGCGGCAGATGCGCATGTTGTTGTCGCAATTCGTGAACAGCGCCGGCGAAAAATAGAAACCCTCTTTCTCACGCTTGAGACGCTCGCCGCCGCACGCGAGCGTGGCTCCTTCGGCCTTGCCAATAGCGATGTAACGCTCGTTTTGTTCGAGTTGTTTGACATCGACCACCGGGCCGATCTGTGTCTTTGGATCGCGCGCATCGCCAACTACCAGACTTTGCGTGCGCTCAGTCAGGCGCTTTACGAATGCATCGTGAATGCCGGCGGTGACGATGATGCGGCTCGACGCCGTACACCGCTGGCCGGTGGAATAGAAGGATCCCTGCACCGCGACTTCCACAGCTTGTTCCAGATTGGCGTCATCGAGCACCACCAACGGATTCTTGCCGCCCATTTCGAGTTGCATCTTGGCCATGCGCTTCAAGGCCGAAGCGCCGATATTCTTGCCGGTGGCAACTGAACCGGTAAAGCTGATGGCATCGACTTCTTCATGATCAACCATCGCCTGGCCAACCACCGATCCGCGACCGATGAGCAAATTGAATACACCTGCCGGCAATCCAGCGCGAGAAATGATCTCTGCCAATGCCCACGAGCAGCCGGGAACCAGATCGGCGGGCTTGAAAACGACGCAGTTGCCGAACGCCAGTGCGGGCGCAATCTTCCACGCTGGGATCGCAATGGGAAAATTCCAAGGCGCAATCATCGCTACCACGCCGAGCGGCTCGCGCGTCACTTCCACGCCAACGCCAGGTCGCACTGAGCCAATGATTTCGCCACCGACGCGCAACGCCTCACCGGCAAAAAATTTGAAGATCTGCCCGGCACGACCGGCCTCGCCGATCCCTTCGGGCAGCGTCTTACCTTCCTCGCGCGAGAGCAAATCGCCCAACTCGGCTTTGCGCGCCAGTATCTCCGTACCGATGGCATCGAGCACGTCGAAGCGCTGTTGCGGCGTGGAAAGTGACCACGCTGGAAATGCCGAGCGCGCTGCCGATACCGCGCGGCCCACGTCGGCAACATCCGCCTGTGTGTACTCATCGACGACATCGGATGTATCGGAGGGGTTGATGTTTGGAGTGGCGCGTGTGCCGTTGACCCACTCACCAGCGATGTAATTACTTTTCATTAGTCAGCCTTGATGTTGGCGCTCTTGATTACCTTCGCCCACTTGGCGATTTCGGCTTTCTGGAACGCTGCAAATTCTTCTGATGAATTACCGACGATATCAAGTCCAAGCCCCTCAAAGCGCTCACGTATATCCGGCATCTTCAATATTTTTACAAGTTCGGTGTTCAATCGATTAACGATGTCTTTCGGTGTCCCTGCTGGCGCGAAGATGCCCTGCCATGAAACCACTTCGTAGCCAGGAACGCCCGCCTCGTTCAGCGTAGGGATGTTCTCGAATCCTTTCACGCGTTTGCTCGACGTCACGCCGAGTGCTTTCACGGTACCGGCCTTTATCTGCGGCCCCGCGACCACCATGGTATCGAACATCATCGTCACCTGTCCGCCCATCACGTCCTGAATCGCTGGCGCGCTGCCTTTGTAGGGGACGTGCACCATGTCGATGCCGGCCATGTTCTTGAATAACTCACCCGAGAGATGTTGCGAGGTGCCGGTGCCAGCGGAGGCGAAGTTCACCGTGCCCGGTTTGGCTTTACTCTGTACGATGAATTCGGCAAGGCTCTTGGCCGGGTTGCTCGGATGTACGATCAGCACATTGGCGTTGGTGCCAATCAGCGTGATCGGCACAAAATCCTTCACCGCGTCGTAGGGCATTTTGGAGTACATGCTGGCGTTGATCGCATGCGAGCTGATGGTGCCGCCAAGTATCGTGTAGCCGTCCGGCGCAGCCTTGGCCACAAAATCGGAACCGATATTGCCACCGGCACCGGGTTTGTTGTCGACCAACACTTGCTGCCCTAGGCTGACGGAGAGCTTTTGCGCAATCACGCGCGCAAGTGTATCGGTGGTGCCGCCGGGTGGAAATGGCACGATGTACTTGATCGGTTTCGATGGCCATTTGTCCTGCGCGATTGCAGGTGCCGCGATCACGCAGAACGCGGCAAGCAAGACGGCAATCAGTGGTTTTGATTTCATGTGCTTTTCTCCTCGGGGTTCACAACTATTAATGAATTTCGGGGTCGGGTGTGGCGTGCTCCGCCGACGCGCCGTCTTCCAGAAAGTCAAAATCACAGCCCTTGTCGGCTTGCGTTACGTGTTTAAGATACAGCGTCCCGAAACCACGCGTGTAATGTGGTTTCGGCGGGACCCAGTTCGCGCGACGGCGCTCGAATTCGGCATCGCTGATTTTCAGATTGAGGCTGCGATTGGCAACATCGAGCTCAATGATGTCGCCATCCTGCACGAATGCCAGCGGCCCGCCGACGTGGGACTCTGGTGCGATGTGCAGTACGCAAGCGCCGTAGCTGGTGCCGCTCATGCGAGCGTCCGAGATGCGCAACATGTCGCGCACGCCTTGCGCCAGAAGTTTTTTCGGCAATGGCAATTGTCCCCACTCGGGCATACCCGGCGCGCCTTGCGGACCGGCGCTTTGCAGCACGATTACGGATTCCTTGTCTATATCGAGCGCTTCATCGTCTAGGCGCGCAGCCATGTCGTTGTAATCGCGAAACACCACGGCTCGGCCGCTGTGTTTCTTGAACTGCGCTTCCATCGCGGCTGGCTTGATGACCGCACCGTTAGGCGCCAGGTTGCCGTGCAGCACGGCTAAGCCGTCAGAGGCAACCAGCGGGTTGTCTCGTGTGCAAATCACATCGTCGTGGTAGACGGTGGCGCCGGCTATGTTTTCGCCGAGTGTTCGGCCGTTGGCGGTGGGCACGTCGGTATCGAGCAGATCGGTGAGTCGTGCCAGCATGCCGCGCAATCCGCCAGCGTAATAGAAGTCTTCCATCAAGTACTTTCCTGATGGACGGATGTTGGCCAGCACCGGCGTTTTGCGGGCGAGCGCATCAAAGCGGGCGAGATCGAGGTCTACACCAGCGCGGCGAGCCAGCGCGATCATATGCACGATCGCATTGGTCGAGCCGCCCAATGCCAGCACGGTGGTGACGCCGTTGTCGATGGCGCGCGCATCGACGATATCGCGGATGCACAAATCTTCCCACACCATATCGACGATACGCTTTCCCGTAAGAGTCGCCATCTGCGCGTGGCGCGAGTCTGGTGCGGGAATCGATGCGGCACCGGGCAAGGTCAATCCCATTGCTTCGGCAGCACTCGTCATTGTCGACGCGGTGCCCATGGTCATGCAGTGACCAGGCGAGCGTGCGATGCCTTCCTCCACACCCTGCCAGTCTTCTTGGGTGATATTGCCGGCGCGCAGTTCGGCCCAGTATTTCCAGGTGTCGCTGCCGCTGCCCAGATATTCGCCCTTGAAGTCGCCACGCAACATCGAGCCCGCCGGCATGAAGATAGTCGGCAGGTTCATCGATAGTGCACCCATGATGAGCGCAGGTGTCGTTTTGTCACATCCCCCCATCAGCACGCAGCCGTCGATCGGGTAACTGCGCAACAACTCCTCGGTCTCCATCGCCAGCAGATTGCGATAGAGCATGGTGGTGGGCTTCTGAAACGGCTCGGAAAGCGAGATCGCCGGCATCTCTACCGGAAACCCGCCTGCCTGCCAGATGCCGCGCTTCACTTCTTCAGCGCGCTGGCGGAAATGGCTGTGGCACGGATTGATGTCGCTCCAGGTGTTGATGATGGCAATCACCGGCTTGCCTGCGTAATCCGAGCGGTGATAGCCCATCTGCGCAGTTCGGGAACGATGGCCGAACGAGCGAAGGTCGTTGACGCCATACCATCTATGGCTTCGCAGCGTTTCCGGTGTTTTGCGTGGTTTCATGCGACTTTTCTTGTCATGGCAGCGATATCAGGCAGCTTTGTTGAGCGCCAGATTGCGATCATGTGCGAGCAGCGCCTTTGCGACAGGCTCGACCTGTGCCCGCTCGGTTGCGGTGAGTCCGGTCAACATCGGCAGCATCGGCCCCATGTCGGCGATGCCGGCGAGGGTAATACCATCGTGCAATACGCGGATCGGCGAAATGCCATCGCGGCAATCTTCAAACGGCATATATATTGAGCGCACGGCTTCTGCTTCGTCATAGCGCTTGGCCTTCAGTAACGCCAGCAATTTCATGGTGCCGTTTGGTGCCACACAGATTGAGCCTGAGGTAAAGCTGGTCAAGCCAAAATCGCGCAGATGCACGATGGCGGGGCGTTCGCCGATACCAGAAACGATATAGCGGACATCCACCGCGTCGCACAGCGCGCGTAGATAGTCGTCCTTTGCTGGATCGGCCCTGACGGGGGCGTACTTGACGCTTGCCACGCGGCCCTCATCGACCAGCTTTTTGAGTGTCGCCGGTTTCAGGTAGGGGTCGGATTTGATGTAGACGACGGCAGGTTTTCCCATCGCGTCGGTGATGCGGCGGATGCCGATCCCAAGGCCTTCATCGGTAAACGGGAAGGTCATCGGCAATACCATCGCGGTCGGATATTTGCTGGCTTTGATAATGGCCGCTTGATCAATAGCCTTGCCGTAATCCGGCCCAAGTGAGGGCAGTATCCAGGTATCCGACCCGGCTGCCTCAGCGAGGAAATCCAGCGTGGC
>JBDTPE010000225.1:0-5213 GCA_039932875.1 Betaproteobacteria bacterium
CAACTGGAGCAACGAATCTGTTTCACCTTGACCGACAAAGCAGAAATCTCATGCGGTTGCAGGCTACGAATAAAACTCTTCTCCCGCAGAAACTGCGTGAAGCTGATGAGACGTCCATGACCATTTGCACACCGCGAGTACGTAAAGCGACCGCCCTTGGCGAGGTCCGAGGTATTTTTCAAAGTAGTTGCGCAAATTGGGCAAGCGACGACAATTTTCAACATATTGCGGACGCCGTCGCGCGCCGCGTGAATCCGCTTGAACAGCTCGATCACCGAACCCGCCGAGAGGGACGCACTCTCCAGATGATCGAACCAGATCACATGGCAAGGCCAGCAAACGTCGATTTCGATGGGCGTGCCGATATGTGACGCTAGCTCGACACGTTCCATTGTGCCGCCACAACTGGAGCAATGCATGCTCACCTAGCCTAGTAGCGCGTTGATGCCCGCCTGTGCGATTAGCGCGTCGTCAGAGGACTTGACGCCGGATACACCGACGGCACCGACGGTTTCACCGTCGACAAGGATCGGCACGCCGCCTTCGAGAAAGGTAATTCCCGGCATCGACAGCGCAGAGGTGCGGCCATTGTTGACCATATCCTCGTCGCTCTTGGTCGGACGGCGGCGCAGCGCAGCACTGCGAGCCTTGCCCTGCGCGATCAACACACTCGACGGTGCGCATGCATCCAAGCGCAGGAATCCGAGCAAATGGCCACCGTCATCGACGACCGAGATGCACACCGCCCAGTTGTTCTTTATCGCCTCGGCTTCTGCGGCGGCGAGGACTTTTTGGGTATCTTGAAGCGTCAAATATTGTTTGGTTTTCATGGCTGCAAAGGTGAGTAAGTTGAGAGGAATTATAAGCGTACTCAGCACGCCGCACTGCCGCAAACAAATGAACTTTCGCCGCAACGATGGCCGAACTTTGTTATAGCACCCATATGCTGTGGCGAAAGTGGTGTGATTTGAATCCAGTGCACGTGCCGACGACCGTGGCAACTGGAAAAGTCAGATTCGCAAAGAACAAGATGCTAGCTTTCAGGCGCGTTAATTTGCAAAATTCCTCCACATATTTTTTTGCTTACCGACCAAGCACTGGCACGGCTTTCAGGGAATAGACGCCCGGCAGAGCTCGCAAATTGGAGTTCTATGTTCCAACACGCCCTTTTGCCAGACTAAACAACGCCAGCCAAATATTGCTTCCGCTTAGGCTCGTCAAATCGTTCTATCGCGTAGCGCAGCATTGTTCGCGGCATGTCGCGGTAATGACGTTTCAAAAACGCCTCTTCTTCGTGCTCGCTGACGCGCTTACCGACTTCTCGTAACATCCAGCCGACCGACTTCTGAATCAAATCTTCATTGTCGTTAAGCAACAGCTCGGCGACTCGCAAGGTCTCAACTGCATCGCCTTTCTTGATGTAGTAAAACGTCGCAAGAATGGCGATCCGCCGTTCCCACAACGATTTGGATGTCGCCAATCGCGTCAAAACTTTCTTACGCATTGCCGGCTTCGCACTAAGCCAGCCACCAACAATGTGCTCGGCCGACATATCGACCAGATCCCAGTTGTTGATAAATTTCGTGCTCTTAAGATAGAGCTGATAGATGCGTTCTTGTGTTTGCATATCGCCGCGTTGAAACTGACGAACCATCAGCATTAACGCGACGGCGCGAGCCTCATGCCAACTCGATTTAAGTAGAGGCAGCGCAACTTCCACGCCGGCATCTTTCAAGTCGCGAACGAAGGCGCGAAGTTGCGGGACTTTGATGCCAAGGAACTGATCTCCGGCTCCATATTGACCTGTGCCAGTCTTAAAAAATCGCAATGCGATGGCAGCTACAGTCGCGCTGCCCATGCGCGTCAGTGCGGTCAAAGCATCAGCTGCGGTTGCGGCAGCGGACGCCGGACTTGGCTCAAGCGTTACTTTTCGGCCGGTTTTGTGGCTTGCATTTGTAGCCATTCGGCCTCCAGTTGCGCGCCAGTCTTGTAGTGCGGAACCCGCGCCACCAGCCGGTAGTAACGCATGATCCCACTAGACCCCTTTAACTCTGTCGTCCAATAGTGGTGGGCCAGTTCCAGATTCCTTTTCTGATCCATCAAGAAATACTTCCGCGAGCCGGCTCCACCAAAGATATACAGTTTGCCGTCGATGATTTGCCAAGTATCCGGATCGCCGCCGAATGCCATGCCATACACCACACCGTTTGAACAGTAGCCGCCAAATTGCGGAACATATTTGATCGGATCGGCAGTAAACATCGCTTTGTGCTGCTCGTTGACAAAGCGATAGGTGGCACCATCAAAAGTCGCCTTGATTGCAGGACTGCCCAGCGTGTGTTTGCCGATAGTGAAATAGGCGACCGGGTCATGGCCCTTGAGCATCAGCTCGCCGTCAGCTCCCTCGGCCTTGGTGTTGTAGGGACCAATACTGGAGCAGGCGCTCAACACGACTGCAGCGAAGAAACAGAACGCAAGTCTTGTAGCCCGCGAATGGGTAGTCCAATTGAAAATTTTCATGGCATGTCCTTTTGGCCGCGAGGCAGAATCACTGGAAGACTACATCATTGGCTGACTCGACCACCATCGCCTACCGCTATTTGCGGCAACGGGCTGTTGGTGGCGCGCTTACCTCAAGTCCGTGGCGCCACGGCGCAGTCGCGAACGTCTCCACGAGAAAATTAACGAACGCAGCGACGCGCGGACTTTTGTGCTTGCCGGGGAGATAGAGTGCCGACAATGGTAGCGGTTCGCGATGATGCACATCGGTGAGGATGGGCTTCAGCCAGCCGGCGCGAATACCGTCGCTGACGATCACGTCCGACAGGCGGATGATACCGACGCCCGTCGCGGCAAGTTGCAGCAGTGTCTCGGCGTTGTTGGCACTAACGTTGCCCTTGACCTCGATCGTCTCAATGCCGTTTGGCGTCGCGAAAGGCCAGCGGCGCAATTGAGGTGCGGCGCTGATCGATATGCAGTTGTGGTTGAGCAAGTCCAGCTGGGTGCGCGGTGTGCCGTGCTTTTTCAAATATGCAGGCGACGCGCAAATCACCCGCTGCATATCGCAGATTTTTCTCGCTGTCAGCGACGAATCACGAAGCACACCGCTGCGAATGGCTACGTCCACGCCTTCCTCGACGAGATCGATGACGCGGTCGTTAATGTTGATATCGATTTCCATTTCCGGATAGCGCTCCAGGAAGCGTGGCAGTGCCGGCGCCAGCTGATGAAGGCCGAACGCAACACCGGTGTTCACTCGCAACAGACCTTTGGGGCTCTTGGAAAAACGCGTAACCTCTTCTTCAGCTTCTTCAATCTCGATGAGAATGCGCTTTGCACTGGTGAAATAAGCGTCGCCTTCGGCGGTCAATGCGAGCTTGCGCGTAGTACGATTCATCAGCCGTACGCCCAACCTGTCTTCCAGTCGCGTCACCAGTTTTGAAAGTGCTGAAGGCGTGAGATCAAGGTCGCGCGCGGCGGCGGAAAATCCGCCCAATTCAACCGATCGCACAAATGCGCGCATTTCTCCAGGGGTGTCCATAACCGCTCCACTTGTGAAATTAATTCAGTAATGTTGTTCATTCTAACTAGATTGTGTATTGGCATCACGTAATCATATGATGTGTGCAGCGCCAAAGTAAATTCGAAATAAGCTAAAACGCAGCAAAAAAACAAGGCGCAATTTTCCGAAAGAACGAAATGTTTACCGCCAATTCAAACACCATCAAACAAGCTGCAATGCAACGTAGGCAGGAAGAGGTTTCGCGTTTTATGCGGGACGCTGGCACAGCACTCACCGACTGGCTACGCCAACGGCACGAAGGCGCATTGCGTCGGCTGCCGCGCGTAGTGCGCATGCGTTCCGTCAACGCGACACCCGTATAAGCAACTCGCTCGGGCGGACGATCGTCCGGCGTTGGTTAACGGCGTCATATTGGCGCACGCCGAGCACACGCGTAGGGCATGCATCATTGTTGCGGCTGTATAATCTCTACCCGCAAACAATTGAAGCCGCCATGAAACGCGTTCGCAACAAAATTCCCCTGCGCCTCGGGCGCGATGCAGAACGGCTGATCACCCTTTCGATGGGTCTGGCTGTCTCCGGCAGTCGTGCCGAGGATCGCGTGTGGGAGGCGGAAATTTCGTCTTTGGTAATCAAAGCGATCGAGGCCGGCAATGATCCGACACTAGAATCGGCGCTGGACCACACCTTCAAGAGCAACCCGCTCGCCCATGATGTCCTCATCGAGCTGATTGAAGCGGCTGCCGAATCAACGCGGCTGACAATAAGTGGCGCCAATTGGGATGTGCTGCTGCTTGCATTGCCGATGGTAGCCTGGTCGCGGTACGCGATTCCTTCAGGAGCGGTCCCACTGGAAATCAGCGACGCCGTCGTGACCCACTTGCAGGCGCATGTGCTGGCACGCGATGCGCGCGCGGCCATGAGTCCATATCTTTACAGCATCGACCAGATGCCGCGTGATTTCTCCAGCGTGCGCAAAATGACGGTGAAACTGGGTTGCGCTGCAATCGATCAGACACGTCCACGTTTTGACTTTTCACATGCGCCGGAGACGGCGCCACTGCTGGCTGACTCGCGTTTTCTACTCGCCACCGTCGCGGTTCCGGCGGGTGCCGCATTGTTTCGCTGGCAGGAGAAAACGGAAAAACTTAATCGCACAGACTGCCTTGAACGCTGGGTTGCGCAGGGGCGGCCAAATTTGGCGCGATTGCTGCCTGGCACGGCATTTGAATGCTGCCTGCCAGACGCTTATTTCCACAATTGCCGCGAATCCGACCGGCGGGTACGACCCTATGCCCTGCGTGCGGCCGTCGGTTTCCTTGAAGACACACTTAAGACCAGTCCAGAGCATTTGCGCGCCATTATCGCCGGTGTCGGCGATGAAATCGTCGATGAGTATCGCATCGCGTTCACGGCGCGTGGTCAAGACGATGTCGTTCATGGCGTGGTGTGGCCGCTGTTCGGTCGCGAGGACGATGAGAACGCCGAGGCAAGTCAGCGTACGCCGCGCGAGGAAATCGAAGCCATTTTCAAAGAGTGCAAGATCGGTGAGGTGTTGAAGTTGCCCGAACTATTTGCGCCCGAGTTTTGCGAAGACTGTGGTGCGCCTCTGTTTGTCGACGCAGATAAAGAAATGGTGCACGCCGAATTACCCGAAGAGGCGGATGCCACTCCAGCGCACTATCACTAG
>JBDTPE010000226.1:0-5169 GCA_039932875.1 Betaproteobacteria bacterium
CGTTCTTGCCGCCTCGCTTGCCCCATTGCGGATCGTTCATCGACATGTCGGCACTCGTCCCGATGCCTGCCACCGAAGCAGGCTTTTTCATTGCCAGCAAGTAGCGCAGCCTGTACACAGGGTATGCCAAAAGCGCGGCGGTAAATGCCAAAGGCGCAATTAATACTGTTCGATCCAAAAATCGCATGCAATCTGCTCCGAGTAGAGATGAAGGTGCCGCTGTTATTGTGTCAAGCTCAGTTTCGCTGACATACTGTGGTCTGGTAAGTCGTCTCGCGGATCACTGTCAATGTAATCAACCTGTCGGTGTGACTTGTTGGCCTGATCTTCCAGACCCCATTCCTTTATCGTTTCACGCAAATGCTCGATGCCTACGCTCTGAAGTGCGCTGACACGACACTCTCGAATTTTACCACCTTCGTCTCGAAGGACTGCGCCCAGCGGCACATCCTCGAGCCTGTCAATCTTGTTGTGAACGACGATCTGTGGGATATGATCCGCACCGATTTCAGTCAGCACGGCATTAACGTCTTCGATTTGTTGCTCCCGCATGGGACTGGCTGCGTCCACGACATGAAGCAGCAAATCCGCCTCCCTTGCCTCGGTCAGCGTAGCGTGAAAAGCTGCAACCAGACCATGCGGCAGGTCGCGGATGAAACCCACCGTATCGGACATCGTTACGTGAATGCCCGGTTCGATATAGAGCTTTCGCGTGGTCGTGTCCAACGTGGCAAACAATTTGTTCGCAACATAGGCGTCAGAGCGGGTCATGCGATTGAACAATGTCGATTTTCCAGCATTGGTATAGCCAACGATGGAAACGTTGAACACGCCCGCGCGCTTGCGACCAGCACGCTGGGTGGAGCGTTGTCGACCAATTTTCTGCAATTTTTCCTTGAGGCGCTTGATGCGGTCGCCAATGAGCCGCCGATCCAGTTCAAGCTGACTTTCACCCGGTCCGCCGCGCACGCCGATGCCGCCCCGCTGACGTTCCAGGTGCGTCCAGCCCCGTACCAGCCGTGTCATCAGGTGCTGCATCTGAGCGAGCTCGACTTGCAGCTTGCCCTCCGCACTGCGCGCACGTTGAGCGAAAATATCTAGGATAAGGTCGGTCCGGTCGATGACGCGAACCCCGACGATTTTTTCGATATTGCGAATCTGAATCGGCGAAAGCTGATGATTGAACACGACCAGATTCACATCGTATTCCACGACGCAAGCTGCGATCTCGTCAATCTTCCCGCTGCCAGCGAAGGTACCGGCATCTGGCTTGGCTCGCCTGCCGGTTATCGTCTGTACGACACAAGCGCCAGCGCTGGTCACCAGTTCAACTGCCTCCGACAGGCGATCTTCGAACAACCCATCTTGAAAATCAATGCCGACGACAATCGCTTGCGTACGACCGGGAGACTGGGGCGGCATTGGCCGTTCGGATGAGTCTGAATTCATTTACTGAACATTTCTTTGACGGGCGCAAATGAACGCGCCCAATGCTATCAACATTGGGGCGGACATCGAAATATCAAACCGTAGTGTGTGCCGTCGCGGACGCAAAAATCGTGGTGACGACAGAGATCAGGCTTCGCCCGGCGCCTCGAATGGAACCGACACCGCGCGCGCAGGCACTACCGTGGAAATTGCATGCTTGTACACCATTTGCGTGACGGTGTTTTTCAACAAAACCACGTATTGGTCGAAGGATTCAATCTGCCCTTGTAGCTTGATGCCATTGACGAGATAGATTGAAACGGGGACATGTTCCTTGCGCAGAATATTAAGGAACGGGTCTTGTAAAAGTTGCCCTTTTGCACTCATGTTCTTGTTCTCCGATTTCTAGACTGCTGTTTGCAGGCAGACGGTCCAATCCGGACCCATCTTTCCCTGGTTGCTCCAAATGTTCACTCGAATCGCGCAAACACTCTAAACCGCCTGATTTTGCCTGACCGAAATAAAACTCTAACCTAATCGCGCAAAGTCTGCACGGGTTGTCTAAACCATAGCACCTAATGACAGCAAGTTCCGGGTCGGGTTCCCCAACGGCGCGCAAACAACCGACAACGCAAAATACGCTACGGCGACGACAACGATGATAGTTAGCTGTACATCTTCTTGGAGCGAATTCTGCCGCGACGACGCTGCCGCTCCTGGCTGGCAGTGATTTCCTGCGGTTTCTTGTTTGCGTACGGATTGGTCGCCTGCTTCAAATCGACGCGCAACGGTGTGCCTTTCAGCTTGAACGCGTCACGGAATGCGTTCTCCAGATAACGCTTGTAGCTGTCGGCCAGATTCGCGAGCCCGGTGCCATGCACCACAACGACCGGCGGATTGTGTCCACCTTGGTGCGCATAGCGTAATTTTGGACGGTTCAGGCCATTCATTGGTGGCTGATGCGCGGCCACCGCCGCAATGAGCGCACGCGTGAGTTTTGGCGTCGATAACTTCGCCATCGCGGCCGCAAACGCCTCGTCAATGGACGCAAACAACGGCATTACACCCATGCCATCCTTGGCCGAAATGGTATGAAAGTTTGCAAAGCTGAGAAAGTGCAGCTTACGGTCGTATTCCATCTTGGTGCGATCACGTGTGTAGCTATCGAGGTTGTCCCATTTGTTGATGCCAACCACCAGCGCGCGCCCGGATTCGAGAATAAATCCGGCGATGTGTGCATCCTGCTCGGATATCTCTTGCCGGGCGTCCATTAGCAACAGCACAACGTTCGCATCTTCAATTGCCTGCAACGTTTTTACAACCGAAAATTTCTCTACGGCTTCAAAAACCTTTCCACGTTTGCGAATACCTGCAGTGTCGATGATCGTGTACTGCTTGCCATTTCGCAGCAATGGAATGTAAATCGAATCTCGCGTCGTGCCGGGCTCATCAAAGGCGATGACACGGTCTTCACCGAGCAGACGGTTCACCAATGTTGATTTGCCGACGTTTGGCCTGCCGACGATGGCAATCTTGGGATGGTCTGGCTCCGACTCATCCTTGGCATCCGGGAAAGGCGCCAGGACATCCTCGATCAACTGTCGTACACCCTCTCCGTGCGCGGCTGAAATGGCGATGGGATCGCCGAGCCCGAGCTCATGGAATTCAGCAACGACGACATCCTCGTTCATGCCTTCAGTCTTGTTCACCGCAACACTGAGCGACACGCCACGCGAAATGGCATCTTTGCGCAAACGCTCGCCGATAATCTTGTCCTGCGGCGTGAGCCCCTGACGGCCATCGACGACAAAAATAATGGCATCGGCCTCGGCGATGGCCTGCAAGGTCTGCTTGGCCATTTCGTGCATGATGCCGTCAGTTACCTTGGGCTCAAATCCGCCGGTATCTACGACCAAATACGGTCGACCTGCGCCGCGACCGTGGCCATAGTGCCGGTCCCGTGTCAGGCCAGGCATGTCCGCAACAATCGCATCGCGCGTCTTGGTCAGACGATTGAACAACATCGATTTGCCGACGTTCGGTCGACCGACGATAACAATGGTGGGTTTCATATTTTTGCGTCACCCCAATACGGGGCAGGCGCTACTTTACATTGATGGCAAACACGCCACCCTTGTCTGTCTGCGCAATGGCGCCATCGCCGTTTTTCATGAGGGAAACAACGCGACTGCCGTCCGTGGATAAACGTCCGATCAAGTCGCCGTTTTCAACCGACATCACATGAATGAGCCCGTCTTTATCGCCTACCACCAGCTTGCCGTTAACGAGGATCGGCGTACCTGGGTCACGGCGCACGAGCTTTTCGAGTTTCCATAGCGTAACGCCATTGGTTTTATCGAGTGCGTACATATTGCCCTCTAAATCTGCGACATAAACGTTCTTCGCGTCCACCGCGACGCCATCCGGGCTGGAAATTTCGCGCGCCCATAGGACATTGCCGCTCAAGGTCTCGACACAACCTGTGCGGCCCTGATACACGGCAGCACAGACACGCGTATCGTCGAGCACAGGAACGCCGGCAACATCTGCGACCCGCTCCAACTCGGTCGCGCCGCGCGCCAGCGAAATGGTCGCCTCCCAGATCGGTTTGCCGCCCTCAAGCTCAATTGCGACTACTTTGCCGCCTGGATAACCGGCGTAAAGCGTGCCACGATTGGATACGACACCTGCATTGGTACGTAACGTTAGTGCTGGCGTTGCCCGTTGAAACACCCATTGACGCTTACCGTCGATGCGGTTCAAGGCGAAGATCCGACCGTCCGCAGTACGGACAATAACCTTGTCGGTGACTACAGCGGGGGACGCGAGAACGTCGCCGGATACATTCGTCTTCCAGAGTGAGCGCCCTGCCGAGTCAAAGGCAAGTACTTCACCTTTGACGTTCGCCACGACTACCAGATTGTCACCAACTCCCACGCCGCCGGCCAATCGGGCCTTGGTCTCGATACGCGTGACGGTGCGCCCACCCTCTTCCGCCAGGGCGTACACGTCGCCGCCATTTGATGCCGCATAAACGAGCCGGTCGCCAAACCCCGGCACAAACAGATAGCCGCCGGACTTTCCGACGTTGGCTGACCAAACGAGGACGGCCGCGTTGGTCGCTGGCACGGCGGGTAACGCAGGAGGTTTTTTATCGCTGCTTCCAAACCAGGCGCATCCACTCACCGATACCGTGAACGCACAGGCAAGCAGGATTCCCATCGTGCGCTTGGTAAGTGCCCTTGTACCCAAAGCGGTCGCATACTCAAGACCCGCGACAGACTTCAGGCTTCGCTCAGTTAAGTTGATCACTTTGCGGCCTCTTTCGTATCTTTCTTGTCTTTGCTGTCGTCTTTCTTGTCCACAGGCTTCGCTGTAGTGCCGCCCGCGCTATCGAGTTTTGCCTGAGAGAGCGCTTTCATCGGGCTACGGTCACTCGCTTTTTCAACGGCAATCTGATATGCCGCCCTTGCCTCGTCGCGGCGACCCTGTGCGCTGAGCACGTCGCCGCGCAAGTCGGATGCCATCGACACAAACGCGTCGTCCTTAGCCTGGTCGAGTACCTTTAGCGCTTCGTCAAACTGTTTCTCTTCAAGAAGCACGCTAGCTAGGCGAATTCTTGCTACACCACTGTGCACCGCCGGCCCTTTATCGACCACCCATTGCAGATGCTTTTTTGCCGTTGTGTAGTCCTTGGCATCAAACGACGCCTTCGCTGCCATCAATTGCGCTTCGCTCGCA
>JBDTPE010000227.1:0-5152 GCA_039932875.1 Betaproteobacteria bacterium
TTCTGGGCTGAATTACACGATATCCGCTACTAGAGCGGCCCTGGGCGGCGGTGCCGGCAGCGCAGCTACAGCTGGGTCGATTGGCAGCGCAGACACTTGGACCTACGCAATTGCCGGGAATATGCCTGCCAGTCAGGCGGGAACATGTATAGGTGGCGTTTGTAGTGGCACTCAAGTGCGTACCTTGACCGTTACGTACTAGAGCAAACTTGAATCAGCCGCCGCAATTATGCGACGGCTAACTTGGCCTGTGCCTCGTTGAAAACCAACCAGAGGTCAAAGACGATGTTGCGCAACAAGGTTAGCGCCATTAGTGGTTGCCTGATATTTGGGGTGCTCGCACTCTGCGCGAATGCTGCTAATGCGGCGCGGCTACACGGACAATTCAACGTCACCGTAAATCCTTCGCCTGCCTCCAACTCCGGGACTTGCGGAAGCAGTAACGCAGCGGGGCAATTCGGTGTGTCTGTTACCGTAGTTTGTGCGCCTGGCCCGATATCACCCGGTGGCTTGAGTGTGCCACATACTCCCGTCCACGGTGGCATGTATCGCTATCTAGTCCAAGTTGTTGACAGTGGCTACCGACTGGGGACAATAGACAGCTATGTCGGTGTGGGAACAGTAACATCATGGCGCGTCGCGCACTTGGGGGGCTGGAGCTACCTTGAAATGTTAGTGGACTGGTGAGAATGTCGAAACGATTTGTACGGCTAGGTTTCATTCTCCAAAAGCGTTATTTTAAGTTTCAGGCAGCAATTCTGTTAGCCGTGTGTTGTTGCGCGCCGGTATTTGCAGGCGTATTTACGGTCACTCCCGTACGAATTTTCATGTCCCCCACAGACCGCGCAGTTGCGGTTACGGTCACGAACGAGGGTGATACCGAATTGGTGATGCAAGCAGACTTGTATCTGTGGAAGCAAAAACCGGATGGACAGGATGATCTGACGTTGACAGAGGATATTTTCCTGTCGCCGCCAATTATTAAATTAGCGCCAAAATCGCGTCAGGTAGTTCGACTCGCGCGCCTCAGCACCGCAAAGCCCACGGAGCAGCTCAGCTATCGGATGATCGTGCGTGAAATTCCGGTGCCCAAGGCGGATGCTCGCGATCTGCAATTGCAAATTGCCCTTGCGTTTTCGATGCCTGTCTTCATTACCCCGTTCACCGCAAAGGCAAAACTGGACTGTTCGGCGTCTAGAGCCACGGCGGATGCCATCAAAGTCACTTGTGAAAATAGTGGCAGTGCCTATGCGCATCCCACCGCGCTTCAATTGACCGCTGTCGCTGGCGACAAAATTGCCAGCCAGGAGACCGGCGGATACCTACTTCCTGGTATCAAGCGTAGTTTCGATCTGAAAAAAGCAGACGGTAAAATTCCTAGTGGCAAAGCCAAACTGGTTGCCACGCTCGCCGACGGTACTACCCTGACCTACGATGTCGCGATTGGCGATTAGGTGCCAACGTGCGCTGTCAAATCCTCCGGCAACTGGTTCCGGCATTACTCAGCATTTGGATTTCTTCAGCCTCAGCACAGCCGACATCGTCAACCACGACGGAGGATAAGCCAACCTTCAAACGCCACTGGGTCGGAGGGGCAGTAATCTCACTGCAAGCTGCACCAGTTGCAACACAGTCAACACCCGCCAGCGCCAGCATCAATTTGGCCCCGACCGCGACGGGCGGGGTCGCCGTGCTGACGACTGCAGACGCAGTGAACACTATCGCGACAATTTCGCCATCGCTCGTGAAGTCAATCCGGATGCCAACCGTCGTGTCGCCGGCTCCCTCCGGTGTACAGCGCATATTGCCAATGGAAGTTATCGTGAATGGTGCCAAGAGCGGCACGTGGGTCTTTGTTGAATTCTCCGGTGCGCTTTACGCGCCACGCGATGCATTTGAGGAGTGGCGTGTACAACTGGCGCCTGACACGCCGACCATTGACTTCAAGGGCCAGCCCTATTCTGCACTCTCGGCTGTCCCCGGATTCAAAGCCAAAATCGATTTTCCAAATCAATCTGTCGAGTTGCTGTTCTCGCCAGAGGTTTTTTCCGCGCAGCGCGTCACCAAAGAGCTGGTAAAGCGTCCTGTTGTCAGCCCAGTACTGCCGAGCGTTTTCCTCAATTACGATTTGAACTATGCGGCTTCAACATTTCGCAATGCCTCTGCCAGCAAAGATCTTGGCGTACTCAGTGAACTCGGATTCTCCAATGCTTGGGGCGTGCTCACCACCAGTCAGGCGGGAAGTAATTTGATCAACACCGGTACGTTGAATAACATGCGTCGGTGGCGTAGGTTGGAAACGACCTTTACGAGGGATTTTCCCGATGAAAACCGCACACTTCGCCTAGGCGATACCGTAACGCGCGCGGGTATGTGGGGGCGCAACGCCTATTTCGGCGGAATCCAGTTCGGTAGCAACTTTGCGCTCACGCCCGGCTTTATTCGCCAACCGCTACCCGTCCTGACCGGGATTTCCGCAGCACCCTCCACGGTGGAGCTCTATGTCAACGATGTGCTGCGGCAAGTCTCATCAGTCCCCACCGGTCCGTTTGCGCTGGATAATTTTCCAATCATGACCGGAAGTGGTGAGACGCGGCTAGTTGTGCGCGACATTCTTGGGCGTGAAACGGTGATTGTGCAATCGTTTTTGACAAGCGGTCAGTTGCTAGCGCCGGGGCTAAATGACTGGAGTGTTGAAACCGGAACGGTAAGACGTAATCTTGGTGTCTCCAGCAACAGCTACGGGAGCGGTTTCGCCAGCGGCACATGGAGCCGCGGCTTCACTGACTCGCTGACTCTTGAAGCCCGCGCTGAAGTCACCTCCCGCTTGCGCGCCACGGGCCTTGGGCTGGTGCTCGCCTTACCCGGGAACGTTTTAGGAAAAGTCGCCCTCGTCGGAAGTCATGAAGATAGCGCAGGCACTGGTGCGCACTGGCTGGTTGGTCTTGAGAGACAAGGATTGCGCAATAGCTTGTCTTTCGACATTCGCGGTGCGACGCGCAATTTCCGGCAGCTAGGACAAGATGCAGGAACCAAACCAATCAAACTGCAGATTGCAGGCAATTGGAGCTGGTCCTGGGAAGGTAGCTCTGTCGGCTTGGGTTTCGCAAGCATTTCGCAATATGACGCGACTCGCGTGTCAACCGTATCAGGCAATTTCTCTAAACGTATCGGCACTGGCAGCAATCTCACGATCACCGCGAGCCACGCCGTGGCTGGTGGTAGTGGCACGGCAGTCGGCCTCAATTTGCTGGTACCACTTGAAGACAATCGGCTGGTCACCGCGTCCGCGAACCGGCACAATGGACAAACGGACTTCTATGCCGCGGCCACGCAAAACCCAGTGACGGAAACCGGCCTCGGCTGGCGTGTGTTAGCGGGGCAGCAACAAAACCAGTCTCGAGTCGAAGGTGGCAGCAATTATCTCGGACGATATGGCCGTGTTTCCAGTGACATTAGTCTCTCCCCAGATCAGAAAGCCCTGCGTCTGGGGGCAAATGGTGGCCTGGTGTTTGCCGACGGAAAGTTCTTTGTAACGCGCAGAGTCGACGAAAGCTTTGCGGTGGCCGAGATAAAAGGCTATGGCGATATCGGCATAGGCTTGGGCAGCAATGTCTTGTCGCGAACTGACGCCAATGGGATTGCATTGATTCCCAGGCTGGTGCCTTACCAAAACAACTCCGTACGTGTCGATCCAGCAGAATTGCCGATCAATGCGGAAATCGATTCGATCGAGCAGATCGCCGTTCCCGCCTGGCGAAGTGCCGTCAAAGTCAACTTTCCAGTGCGAAGTGGACGGGGCGCATTGCTGAAGATTGTATTGGACGATAAAGATGTTGCCCCTGCTGGAGCAATCGTCAGTATCGAAGGCGACCCGCAAGAGTTTTATGTCGCGCGCCGTGGAGAAGCGTTCGTTACCGGCCTGCAGCCGGCTAATCGCCTGCTGTTGAAGTGGAACGGCCAACTATGCAAGTTTGACTTAACGCTGGGCCCCGAGACGCCAAACGAGATCGCTCGTGTGGGTCCGCTGCTCTGCAAAGGAGTATCGCGATGAAGCCTGTTTTTATGCAACTAATGATGTCGGCTGCATTGGTGTTTTTAACAACCGCGGCGCAAGCAGCAATCACCTGTAGCGCCATCACATCCTCGGGCTTCTCCAGCGCCTACGTGCCAAGTACTGCCGCAATGAATATTACGCAAAGCAGCTTTACCATGACCTGCCAGCGCAATGCTGGGGGTGACGCCACGACGGTTTCCTACGGCGTGAGAAATGACAATGGCATTCAAGAAACGGGAAACCAAAACCGTGCGCGCATGGGTGCCACCGCCAACTACATGAACTACGATGTGTGGGCAAATAGTGGTTGCAGTGTCACTTGGCGTAATAACGCCGCTAACGATATCGTCGACACGATCCCGGTACTCACCGGGTTCACGCCCGCATCAAAAACGACAAGTTTCTGGGGCTGCATTCCGGGCAGTCAGGCTGTCGCTGCGGGAACTTATACCGATACTGTCGTAATGACGGCTCGCCTCGGTGCAGGTGGAACAGGAGCAATACTGGCGACGGGGTCTTTCCCGGTATCAATCGTAACGCCGTCATCTTGCAGCATCTCCACTGCGCCCGGCAACGTTGCTTTCGGCACGTATACGGCACTTGGTGCTACGGTCAGCGCGAACACAAGCTTTAAGGCGACCTGTACCAATTTACTCCCATATACGATGACGCTTGACGCAACCAGCGGCGTAGTCGTCGGCTTGAATTATTCGCTGTTGCTCAATACCGCAAATTCAGGCGGCGCGACCACACTGGCCAGTACCGGCAACGGACTAGCGCAAACATTTTTCATCAATGGAAATATGGCAGCTGGTCAGGCGGGGACATGCGCGACGGGCTCCTGCGCGGGTTCGCAGGCGCGAACACTTATGATCACATATTGAGGTTGAGTGTTGCCTGACTACGTCGGCCGTTTAATCGCCGTCATCCGCCGCAATATTTGCGCAACGGCATCGCGCTCCATGTCCTGATATAGCAGCGCTTCTTCCTGTTGCTTGGCGATAATACGGGAGTCGTCATAGCTGAGGATGCGCGATAGTTGAATTTCGCTGGTGGGGATCATCACGCCGCCTTTTCCATCGGTCAACTGATAGA
>JBDTPE010000228.1:0-5151 GCA_039932875.1 Betaproteobacteria bacterium
GCGCTCGTACGTGCGCTACCGCGCTGCGTCCCAGCGCGCTCAAACTGTAACCGCCTTCGAGCGCTGAAACGATGCGCCCTTCAGCGTAAGTGTCTGCGACTTCGCGGATGCGTTGAGTGATCCAAGTATAGTCATCTTCAACCAGCTCCAGATAGGCCAGTGGATCGTCGGCGTGCGCATCGAAACCGGCGGAAATGATGATCAACTCTGGCTGGAATTCTGCCAGTGCCGGCAGCCAGGTTTTCTCGATTGCGGCACGAAATGCGGGACCTGCCGTTCGTGCAGACAATGGTGTTGGAATAATATGGCTATTGCCGCTGTTAGCACCTGTCCCGGGATAATACGGATGTTGAAAACTTGAACACAGCATCACACGCTCATCATCAGTAAATATGTCCTCCGTGCCGTTACCGTGGTGCACGTCGAAATCGAGTATCGCCACTCGATCAAGTCCATACGTCTGGAGTGCGTGGGCGGCACCGACGGCGACGTTGTTGAATATGCAAAATCCCATCGAGCGATCATGGGTTGCATGGTGTCCGCAGGGGCGAACTGCACAAAAAGCACTCGCGACTTCGCCGACCATCACCATTTCGACCCCTTTGATTACCGCCCCGGAAGCGCGCTGGGCTGCGACAAGGGAATACGGATTCATCGACGTGTCCGGGTCCAACGAGAAGTAGTCGTGCTGCGGCGCCGACGCAAAAATTCCATCGACGTAATGTTGCGCGTGGGCTGCAGCTAGTTGTTCGCGGCTGGCCAGCGGTGCTTCGACATGTTGCAGTTGAGCCATCAGGCCGGATTGCTCAAAGGCATCATAGACCGCTTGCAGCCTTGCTGGACACTCAGGATGATGGGGTCCCATTTCATGTTTGAGACAGTCGGGATGGGTAATGAAAGCAGTTGTCATCTGTGTTTGTCCGCCAGTTGCGCTTCAGTCATGAAAGCATTGTGCAAGTTCTATGCAATATTAACGTTGAATTTTGCATCTGCGCTGCTGGTCGTATCGTAACTCGTTCCAGTTACCGTAAAATCGTCGCTCAACCTCAGGATTGTTCATGTCAGTCTCGCTCTTCGAAAAGCAACCGGTTCATCGCCCGCTAGCCGATGTGCTTGCGCGCGCCGGGGAGATCATTCTCGGCAAAGATCAGCAGATCAAGATGGCAATGTGCTGCATTTTGGCGCGTGGCCACCTGCTGATTGAAGATGTGCCGGGGGTAGGCAAAACCACGCTTTCACACGTACTGGCCAGCCTGCTTGGCCTGCACTATCAGCGCATTCAATTCACTAGTGATCTATTGCCGGCGGATGTGGTCGGTGTATCCATATTCGATCGCGAATCAAGCACCTTTCGCTTTCATCCCGGGCCGATTTTCTCTCAGGTTATTCTGGCCGACGAAATCAATCGCGCTTCCCCCAAGGCGCAAAGCGCATTGCTGGAGGCGATGGAAGAGCACCAAGTGACTGCAGACGGCGAAACAATGAAACTGCCTGAGCCGTTTTTTGTCATTGCCACGCAAAACCCGTCGCATCAAATAGGCACATTTCCGCTACCGGAATCACAACTGGATCGCTTTTTGATGCGCATCAAGCTGGGCTACCCGGACAAAGCCGCGGAACGGGCATTGCTCAAAGGTGAGGATCGCCGCGAGCTCATCGCGCGCATCTCCACGGCAATGTCTGCTGAGGAACTGACTGCCCTGCAGAAGGATGTTACCAACATTTTTGTCTCTGATGCGTTGATCGACTATGTGCAGGCATTGATCTTGCATACACGCGATTCGGCACGTTTTGAGATGGGGCTGTCGCCGCGTGCGGGTCTCGCACTCATGAGAGCAGCACAGTCATGGGCGCTCATGTCGGGCCGCAATCAGGTACTGCCAGAGGATGTACAGACCGTGGCGCCTGCGGTGGTCGGTCATCGTCTGCGACCAATCGCTAATGGCGAGAACAAGATTCTGGATCCAGCACAGGAACTCATTCGGTCTGTAGCAATTCCATAGCAAGTCCGTCCGCAATGTAGCATTGGAGTTCAAGGGAGAAATAAATGAAAAAAATCAAGATTCAGTCAGCGATTGTCTTTTGCTTTGCCATGGCGGCCATCGCGGTGACTTCAACGGCAATTGCGCAAAACTACAAGTGCAAGGGTTCCGATGGAAAAATCGAATACAGCGATCGACCCTGCGATACAAGCAAGGAGTCGCTAAACCAGCAGCGCTCACCAGGCGGCATTGTTTCTACCCCGGCGGTGGCGCCAATGCTAAAGCTTGAAAACCTGTTTGCGGATTTTGAGCCGCGTCTTTGCGAGCGCGAGAAGTTGGCCACTGAGGTCGACATGGCCCAGCGCAGCGGCGTACTGAAGTCTTCAGAGGCCGTTTGGAAGCCGAAGCAGGAGCGCCTCAACCTCCTGAACGATTCATTGATCGAATTTCAGGAAAAGGCAGGCAAGATAACCAAAGGCACAGGATCTGATAGCAAAGAAATGATGGCGGTGCGCAAGTTTCAGCGCAAGCTCAAGGAATGCGGCGACGTAAAAAATATCAAGAAATAGTCGCGGAATTAGATGATTGCGAGTCTGACCTTCAATCTTCGCCAACGTATTTCCGACTGGATTTTTCGCGCACGATTTCCGGAGAATCCGCCAGTCATACTGATCCAACGGCGGATTTTCATACTGCCCTCACGCACTGGTTATTTTTTTGCCGTTGTGCTGGTATTGCTGCTCATTGCATCGATCAATTACGGCTTGTCGCTGGGGTACCTGCTGACGTTCTTATTGGCAGGTCTAGGTGGTATCGCAATGCTGCACACATTTCGAAATCTCCTGCGACTCTCCATCAGTCCCGGTAAGATTGAACCGGTATTTGCGGGCGAGACCGCGCAGTTTTCCATCGTAATCAATAATCCCACGCTGCCGCGCTACGCGGTAGGCATCAAGCGGGCCCAAATCCAGTACGCGGAGCCCGAATTCGACGACATCAATGAAGCGACGACGACAACCTTTCATGTTCCTGTCGCCGCGACCACGCGTGGCTACCTTAAGTGCGGACGCCTTGAAGTTTTTACCGAATACCCGGTCGGCTTGTTTCATGCGTGGTCATACGTCGACTTCGGCATGCGGTGTCTGGTGTATCCAAAGCCCGACCCTGGCGCGGGAGCGTTACCGCTGGAAATGCGTGGCAAAGGAGAAGGCAATGTGCCGGTACGCGGAGATGAAGAATTCCAGTCTCTGCGCGCCTATAGGGCGGGCGACACGCCCAGACAAATTGCCTGGAAGGCACTCGCACGCGGTCAGGGCCTGCTCGTGAAAGAATTTGGTTCCACGGCGAGCGCCGATTTTTGGCTCGATTACGATGCTCTGGAAGGATTACCGGTGGAGCAACGACTTGGCCGACTGACCTGGTGGGTGCTGGAAGCGGAGCGCATGCAAATGCCATACGGCCTGAAGTTGGCTGGACGCAATTTCCGTCCTTCGCTAGGGCCCAAACACCGCGATGACTGCCTGCATACCTTGGCGCTTTTCGGTTTGGAAACTTGAGCCGCCTCCCCGACTCCCACCAGCCATGCTGAACCAAAGTGCGCTAACACTTGCAAATATTTCGTGGCTACTTGCTGGCATGGCGTTCGTCATTGCGCCACATACGCTGCGCCTACCGCTATGGGTAACCGGTGTCTGCACTGCAGCCGGTTTCTGGCGCTGGTGGATAGCCCGACATGCACTACGCGTACCGCAATGGTGGCTAATGGGGTTGATCGCCTTAGCCGTGTCGGTCGGTGCCAGAGTGGAGTATGGCCGGTGGTTTGGACGCGAGGTCGGCGTTGCACTGTTAATCATCATGCTCTGTCTCAAAGTGCTGGAAATGCGCATGAAACGAGACGCCATGATTCCGATTTTCATGGGGTTCTTTCTCGCGATCACCAATTTCATGTATTCGCAGACCATCCTGATGGGGCTATACATGTTCGGCTGCGTGTGGATCCTCGTTGCGGCGTTGATCGGCTTTAACCGCATCAATACTGAAGCAACGCTGAAGCAGCGCCTGGTCCCGGCCGGGTGGATGCTGCTACAGGCAATTCCGATGATGCTGGTACTGTTTTTCCTGTTTCCACGCATTTCCGGCGCCTTGTGGAGCATGCCGCAGGACGAGCGGTCGCAGACCGGGCTATCGGACAATATGTCGCCGGGTGATATAAGCAAGCTGTCAGTGTCGGAGGCTGTTGCGTTTCGCGTTGAATTTGACGGTCCGGTTCCGCAAAACGAAGATCTCTACTGGCGTGGCCCCGTACTTGGCGAGCAGGATGGGCGCGCTTGGCGAATGTATCCGGAGCCGCCCAGGCGCAAGCTTGACTACGTGCCTCAGGGGCCACCTATTCACTACAGAGTCACCTTACAGCCGCATAACAAACTGTGGTTGTTCGCGCTCGATCTACCGACAGCGCCCCCCGAAGATGCCGGTTTTCTGGCCGATTACCAGTTGCGCGCCAAAGCACCGGTAACCGGTCTCAAAGCGTATGAAATTACCTCGCATCTGCGTTACGCTGCGGGCGTGAATCTCACTGCGAAGGAGCTGAGCCCCTATCTTGCTATTGACACAAGTCTCAATCCGCGCGCCATCGCCTATGGAAAGAAACTTCGTGAAGAGACTCCTGACCCCAAAGTGTTGGTCGAAACACTGATGGCGCGTTACAACAAGGAATTTGAATACACGCTTGAGCCGCCCCGACTCGGCGCAAATCCGGTGGACGAGTTTTTCTTCGACACCAAAAAAGGTTTTTGTGAACACTATGCTGGCAGCTTCGTGTTGCTATTGCGCGCTGCGGGAATTCCTGCTCGAGTCGTCACCGGATATCAGGGCGGTGAAGTCAACCCGATCACCCGTCAGCTGGTAGTGCGGCAGGCAGAAGCGCACGCTTGGTCTGAAGTCTGGTTCGCCGATCTGGGCTGGGTTCGTGTCGACCCTACCTTTGCGGTGTCACCGTTGCGTATTAATCGCGGCATGGCGGGAACCTTCGGACCGATCGGCGTGATGAACAACCTCATCGACGCAGACAAATTGGGCATCCTTCGCCAAATCAGCTTTTCATGGGATGCAATAAATACGCAATGGAATCGCTGGGTCGTTGGGTTCAGTCAGGACAAGCAACGCGATC
>JBDTPE010000229.1:0-5147 GCA_039932875.1 Betaproteobacteria bacterium
CCCGGTCCACTCTTGAGTTGGGACGCGTTTGGTACAGTCCTGTCGACACTGCGCTCTCGAATGTGAAGCTCGTGGACCGGCACCACATCGACACATGGCGCGGAAAAAAACCGCTGATCGTACTGGCGCCACATTTTGTCGGTCTCGACATGGGAGGCGCAATATTTTCCCAGGAATATCCGGACGTGTTTTCTATGTATTCCGAGCAAAGGAACAAGGTATTTGACGCAGCGTTGCGCCGTGCGCGCCAACGTTTCAACAATGCGACGCTCATTACCAGGCAACAAGGGCTGCGCCCGGTGTTGAAAGCGCTGAAGAATTTCCAGCCGTTCTACTATCTGCCCGATATGGACTTCGGCCCGAAGGACGCGGTATTTGTCGACTTTTTTGGCGTCAAAACGGCCACCGTCACTGCGCTTTCCCGCCTTAGTGCAATTACCGGCGCGAAAGTCATCCCACTGGTTACACGCCAAACAGTGGACGGCTATGAAGCCCGTTTTTACCCAGCGTGGGAGGATTTCCCGACCGAAGATCCGATCGCCGATGCCCGGCGCCTGAATGCGTTTCTGGAGGAGCGCATACTTGAGATGCCCGACCAGTATTTTTGGGTCCACAAACGATTCAAAACGCGGCCAGTTGGAGAAGCTTCGTATTATTGACGAGTGTGCCAGCCGCCTTTTACTATGGCTTTGGCGTCGTTGGCGACTTTATCGCGGCTGCGCGCAAGGCCAAACCTACACCAAGCTGAATCAATATGATTAAATGTCAGGCATAAGCGGAGCGGAGGGATCACAAAAATGGCTCAATTTCAGGTCTTGTTGCGCGGTGAACATTTTTTGCTTGACCGAGGCGGCACCGAAGGTTGGTACGGTTTCATCAAGACTGTCTATGTGCAGTCCGAAACAGAAGATTCCGCTTGCGAATATGCGGTCAAGCAGGCTATCTCCGACCCTGAATTTCGTGCGTCCGTGAGAAATCCGCCCGACAAACCGCCGGCGATGAACGTGGAAGATTGCTCCGTCATCGAAAAAGACGCCAGCCTGCAAGATAGCCCTTTCATCTACACCCCAGAATAGAAACCAGACTCAATTGGTATTGCGCTTCACAAAGATGCATGGTCAGGGCAACGACTTTGTGATGCTCAATGGCATTGCGCAGAAGATTTCGCTTACCTCTGCCCAGACGCGCCTCATCGCTGACAGGCATTTCGGTGTTGGCTGTGACCAGATTCTGCTGGTTGAAGCGCCGACGCGCAATGACACTGATTTCCGTTACCGTATTTTTAATGCCGACGGCAGCGAAGTTGAGCAGTGCGGCAACGGCGCGCGCTGTTTTGCGCACTTCGTCCGCGATCAGGAGTTAACCGACAAGACGGACCTTCGCGTGGAAACCATGTCCGGCATCATCGAGCCCAGCATCGCGACTGATGGGACAGTGACGGTTAACATGGGGCGGCCGCGATTTACCCCGGACGACATCCCGTTCATTGCCGATAAAGAAGGGCTCAAATATCAGTTGGCGGTTGGTGAACGTGACATTGCAATTGGTGCGGTATCAATGGGCAATCCGCACGCAGTGCAATTGGTCGGCGACATCGAGTCAGCGCTGGTCGGTCAGATCGGCCCGCTGATCGAGCACCACGCCAGATTTCCTAATCGGGTCAATGCCGGATTCATGCAGATTGCATCGCGCACGCAGATACGCCTGCGTGTATGGGAGCGAGGTGCCGGTGAAACGCTCGCCTGTGGAACTGGGGCTTGCGCCGCCGTCGTTACCGGTATTCGCTGGGGATTACTGGATGAGTGTGTGGCGATCAGCACGCGAGGTGGCGAACTCACGGTAAGATGGGCCGGTGCTGACGCCAGTGTCTTTATGTCTGGCGGGACGGCCAAAGTTTATGCCGGCGAAATCGAGCTTGATATCTAGCCGCGCGATTCATCACTTTTTCACAGGATATGCCGATCGTGTCAAATGAATTAAGCAGCGAACAAATAGCTGATTTTCTTCGTAGCAATCCGGATTTTTTTGAGACCAACGCGGATGTCCTGCTGAGCATCAACGTCGCCCATCCGCATGGTGGCAGGACCGTTTCGATTCCGGAGCGGCAGTTGATCGCTGCGCGAGAAAAGGCCAAGCTGCTTGAAGCAAAACTATCCGAACTGATTACGTTTGGACAGGAGAATGATGCGATTTCAGAGAAGATTCATAATCTCACGCTGGAGTTGATCGGCTGCACTTCTCAGGAGCAACTGATCGATACCCTGTATTTGAATCTGCTCGACAACTTTCAAGTGCCGCACGTTGCCGTTCGCTTCTGGGATGTTGCCCTGCCAGAATTGCCGACTCCGGAATTTCAGCTGGTTGCTCCGGAGTTGATGCAGTTCGTTGGTGCCATGACGGTGCCGTATTGCGGCAATCATCCAGTGTACGAAACCAACCTTTGGTTTGGCGAACACGCGCCGCATTTGAAATCATATGCGTTGATGCCGCTGCGCAAAGGCAGCACAGGCAGCACATTTGGATTGCTACTGATGGCCTCGGAAAACGCCGAGCGATTCTATGCGGACATGGGAACTGTTTTCCTTACGCGTATTGGCGATGTTTTCGCGCATTGCCTGTCGCGAACTCTCAGCGCGATTGCCGCTCCACCGAGCGAGTAAGGCCGCAGGAGCGCGCTGTGCATGACGCCGCAAAGCGCTACCTTGCGTTTATCAAGCACGAACGCAGACTTTCGCCGCTCACTCTCAAACACTATGAGCGCGACTTGCTGCTGCTGGATTCGTTGGTGAACGGCAGCGCCGGCCAATCTGCCGGACACTCAATGGTCAAATTGACTGAGGCCGAAATTCGCCGTTTTGCGGCCACCTTGCACAGTCGTGGGCTTGCACCGCGGTCGCTTGCACGCGTCTTGTCAGCATGGCGCGGTTTTTTCGGTTACGCGGTTAGAGCAGGCTTATCGGACGCAAACCCGGTAGAGGGCGTGCGACCTCCCAAGGCGCCTAAACGGCTTCCGGCCACACTTTCGCCGGACGAAGCGGTAAGAATGGTCAGCTTTGTCGATGCATCGCCTGCGGGATTGCGAGATCGCGCTATTTTCGAATTGCTTTATTCTTCAGGACTTCGCGTGTCGGAAGTCACCAACCTGAATATCCCGGCGATTGACTTTTCCACGCAGGAAGTGCGTGTCACGGGTAAGGGCGACAAGACGCGCATCGTTCCCGTCGGTGCGGCGGCGATAGATGCGCTCATGCGTTGGCTGAAATTGCGCGTAACCATGAATGGCCACGAAAGTCCGGCGCTATTTCTAGGGAGTCAAGGCAGACGCCTTTCACCACGGGTGGTGCAGAGCCGCATGAAGATTTGGGCAGCAAAACAGGGTCTGACCGTCGACCCGCATCCGCACATGCTGCGGCACTCGTTCGCATCGCACGTGTTGCAATCGTCAGGCGATTTGCGGGCCGTACAGGAAATGCTGGGCCATGCGAGCATCGCCTCGACACAGGTCTACACGCACCTGGATTTTCAACATCTGGCCAAGGTGTACGACAAGGCGCATCCACGCGCCAAACGTAAGACCGGCAAATCAAATGAAGGCGGGAAAGACCGCCAAAACGACGACAACGGGAAATCATGAGAAAACTCTTGCGCATTGGCGGTTGGTGCCTATTGGCAATTGCAGTTCTGATACTGGCGATAGTTGTATGCGCCTATTTCATGATGAGAGCCAGTCTGCCCGCGCTGGATGGCGAAATCCGCTCTGCCGGTGTTAAAGGGCCGGTAACAGCAACTCGCGACAAGCAGGGCACTGTGAGCATTACGGCAAAAGATCCGCTGGACGCGATTCGCGCGCTGGGATTTGTTCATGCCCAGGAAAGATTTTTCGAAATGGATCTCACGCGCCGCTCGGCTGCAGGCGAGCTGTCGGCATTGCTGGGCGAAGCAACGATCACTATCGACAAGGAAAAGCGCCGCCATCGCCTGCGCGCACGCATGGCTGCCAAATGGCAGCAAATTCCTTCGGAGGATCGTGAGTGGGCAGACGCCTATGCGCAAGGTGTCAATGCCGGGCTAAGTGCACTAACGGTCCGCCCTTGGCAGTATTTGATCCTTCGAACCGAGCCCGAACCGTGGCAGGGCATTGACTCACTGCTGGTGATCGGTGAAATGTATTACATGCTTCAGTCAGGCGGATTTGATGCCCGCCTGAGAGATATTTTACTGCGGCAGCAAATCGGTGACCCACTGTTCGACTGGCTCCAGCCTAATGGCGGCACCTGGGATGCGGCGCTCGATGGATCGGTCATTGCAGCAATGCCATTACCACCAGCGACGTTACTAAATCTGCGCAAAGATTCAGCACCGGTGCAAAACGCAGTCGTTACACCGGCCACGTTGCCCGCTGAAATAGCTTTCGGCAGCAATAATTGGGCAGTCGGCGGTGCGTTAACTTCGCATGGCGGTGCCATCCTGGCTGACGATATGCATTTGGGCCTCGGTGTTCCCAATATCTGGTTTCGCGCCCAACTCACCATCGGCGAGGGAGCCTCGGCGCGCCGCATTGTCGGCGCGACTTTGCCGGGCGGCCCGGCAATGGTCGTTGGTAGTAACGGCAACGTTGCATGGGGATTTACCAACGGCTATGGCCAATGGTTTGACTGGGTCGCCATCACACCCGGCAGTGAATTGGCCACCAAGGTTAAAACAATCCGCGAGACCATCGCCGTAAAAGGTGCGCCATCGATTGAATTGGACGTGCGTGAGGCACCGTTCGGTCCGATTCTTCGCACCATAGGCACAACCGACTATGCGCTCGCCTGGACGCTCTATCGTGAAGGTGCCGTTAACGCACAGTCCACCAGGATGATGTTCGCCAAGACCATCGACGAAGCGATCCTGATTGCGCAGCAAAGCGGCATTCCACACCAGAATGTCGTGCTCGTAGATAACGTCGGCAATCTAGCTTGGACGATCATGGGTCGCGTCCCTGTTTACCCGGCGCCGCCGGATGCAGGCCCTCATACAAAGCGCGGCTTGTTGACTGCGCCGGACAAGCTGCCCACCGAATGGTTGGCACCCGACAAATATCCGCTCATCAAAAACCCTGTCGACGCGCGCCTATGGACGGCAAACAATCGGCAACTTGGCGG
>JBDTPE010000230.1:0-5146 GCA_039932875.1 Betaproteobacteria bacterium
CGCTGCGTCGTGAAGAGCTCTGTTTGTTGACCGTCAAGGATGTGCATGAGCGGCGGGGGGTGAAACATTTACGTGTGCACGGTAAAGGCGGGAAGCTCCGCTATGTGCCGTTGCATCCTAGTGCAGCGGGATTGATTGAAGAGTATTTACAGGAGAACGGGCACGCCCTGGATAAAGATGGGGCTCTGTTTCGGCCGGTACGAAATCGCGTCAGTCATTCGCTCGATGGGGCGCTGACGCCACAGTCGGTGTACGCAAACGTCGTCACTCATTACATGAAGAAAATTGGTTTGGCTGGTGAGCGCATGGGGCCGCATGCGCTGCGGGCGACGGCGGCGACCAACGCGCTCGACCACGAAGCGGATATCGCTAAAGTACAAGAGTGGCTGGGGCACGCAAACATTTCGACAACGCGGATTTATGATCGGCGGAAAACACGACCGGAGGATTCGCCGACGTTTAAAGTATCGTACTGAGACACCATGTGTTCACTGCCGCATAGGCAGCTCAGAAAGTCGACGCTGCATCCACCCTTCCGTTGATTAGGTTCACTGCTGTTGCAACGTCGCAGAAAAAAACAATCCACAAATTGGTTTCCCCTGTGGGGAGGCATAGTTACTTGGCGCGGCAAAGGCAGCGCTTGGCCCATTGAAGTTTGTGCCTTTCGTGGCTTCACTGGTGGGGGCAGTCCCTACCTTGGTTATCCATGCGAGGCAACATTCGCAAAGCCGTGGTCGCCAGCGCAGCAGGATGTGTGGAAGCATATTTTGCCTACTTAGCTAGCCATTGACCTTCGTTGTACCTATTATTTTCATCACTTGCGCCTTTTGGATCTTGCCGATAAATCAAGATTCGCCTACTATAATGGACGTTAAACAAGCGTAAGCCCAAAATCATGAGCAACTTTACCATTCCTCAGCCTGTCTCCGAGCGTGTCGCTCAGCTCGGCCAGCGCATCCGCGTCGCGCGGATTCGTCGCGGCTGGTCGGTGGTGGAGCTCGCGAGCAAGGCAGGGGTCAACCGCAACACCCTAACGGCCCTGGAACTCGGCAAGCCCGGCACGGCCATCGGCGTCTGCTTCACCGTGCTGTGGGCGCTCGGCCTGGAAAAGTCCCTGGACGCGGTGGCCGATCCGGACACCGATGCTCATGGCAAGGCGCTCGAAGCTTCACGTCGTCCCACTCGCGCGGGCAAGCCGCGCAAGACCGGCAACGACTATGACTTCTGAACGCGAAGCCTACGTCTATATCCAGCTTCCCGGCGCCCTGAACACGGTGCCGGCGGCGTTGTTGAAAGTGCAGACCCTGCCCGACGGCACGCAGATCGGTCGCTTTCGCTATGGCGACCGCTATCTCCAGCGTGCCGAAGCGGTGGCACTCGATCCTTACCGCCTGCCGTTGGACAAAACTGTCCACGAGTTCACCCAACTCAAGGGCATCCCCGGCGCGCTGCGCGATGCGAGTCCAGACGCCTGGGGGCGGCGGGTCATCGAGCACAAGCTCGAACGCGCCGCCGGTGATCTGCATGAAATCGACTATCTGCTGCACGGCCCGCAGGATGGCGCCGGCTACCTGAGCTTTGGCCTCAAGGCGCAACCACCCGCCCCCAAGCGCCAGTACAACCGCACCCACCAGCTCGCTGAATTGATTGCCGCTGCGCAGGCCATCGAGGACGGCAAGCCAGTGCCCGTGCATCTGTTGGAGCAACTCGATCCTGGCACCAGCATGGGCGGCGCTCGTCCTAAGGCCACCATCGAGGACGCGCAGTGTCTGTGGCTGGGCAAGTTTCCCGCCAAGGACGATCGCTGCAACCTGCAGCGCATCGAATACGCCACTCTCGACCTCGCACGCCGCTGCGGCCTGAATGTCACGCAGGCACGCCTGCAGGCGGTCGGTGACAACGATGTGCTGATGCTGCAGCGCTTCGATCGTGAACACACGGACAAGGGCTATCTGCACTTTGGGCTGGTCAGTGGGCTGACGGTGCTCGACTGCGACGACAGCTATCTGAACCGTGAGCGCTGGTCCTATCCGCTGCTAGCCGACAACCTGCGTCGCTGGTCGGACAAGCCCGAAACCGATTGCGCTGAACTATTCCGGCGCATGGTCTTCAATGCCGTAGTGACCAATAACGACGATCACCCGCGCAATCACGCGTTGCTGCGCCGGCCCAAGGGATGGCGCCTATCGCCTGCCTATGATCTGGTGCCCACCCCGGTGGTTAGCCTGGAGCGACGCGACCTGGCACTAACCATTGGCAACTACGGTCGCACAGCCAGCCTCTACAACCTGTTGTCTCAGGTTAGCCGCTTCGGACTGTCGGCCGAAGATGCCCGTAAGGAAATTGATCAGATCGTCACGGTAGCGCGTCAATGGCGCGCGAGCTTCTCCGCGTGCGGTGTGTCGGCACAGGATCTGGACCACATCGCTCCCGCCATGCTGCCCGAGTGTTTCTTCTTCGAAAGCCCTCCTCGTGAATGAGTCGCCGTATCAGGTGCTGGATGCACGCCAGATCGAACGTATCGAAGCGGTTTATGGCGACTTTCTTTTTTAGCACCTGTATGCGGTAGGTTGCCTGTTACTGGCGGCGAAGGTGGGCGCTTCAGAGGTCGTGGTTGAACGCGACGAAGACTGCCACCCACATTTCCGGCGTGTTACGAGGAGAATCTGTGAAATGGCACTGGGGCGAATACGAACTGGAAACACAGTGGACTATTAATGAAGATAGATGAATTTGCTAAGTTTCTTGTCTTTATGTTTGACGCTCGCCGATGCGCTTCTTGATCGGGCGCTGCATTCTGCGCATAAGGTCACGCTGACGGGTAAATCAATGTGTAAACAGGAAGGACCCACCGCATGATCAACATGCGCAGCAAACACGCGTTACCCACCTCGCCGCTCACGTTCCGCTTGATAGATCAGCGGGCGGCGGCGCCGTGGATAAATCTTCTCGTCGATTTCGCGACATCGTGACCGCCGTTTCGCCAATATGTGACCGCGACTTCACGAAAAGCGTGACGCCTGAGGTAATGTAAAAACGTAACCATGCGGCATCTCCCCAGCCGTCACGTTCCGCGAAATGGGCATGCGTGCGATGGAAAATTAACCAAGACTGCGTTCACGTCTGAACAATCTCGTAGCCGGTTGCAATGAAGCGCGGTCCCGCTGTTCGGGCTAGCTATCTGCAGACGTAAGCTCAAGACGTTTCTCAATTCGCTCGAAGCGTGTTTCCAAATTTTCTAGACGCTGATGCGTAATCACGATGTCGCCGTGCACCTGTGCGATGTCTTTTCTCAGACCGACTACGCTTTGCTCCATCGATCCGACGCGAACGGCTAAGACTGCGATGCTCTGCTTGATGCAGCGTACATCAGCGCGGATAGACATCAGATGGTCAATCATGAAGGTGAAATTCTTTCCTGTGCATATTTGCAAATATCCTTGGGCTTAGTCTACCAGAGGGCAAAATTGTCAACTCGCCACCGAATAGTTCAAGAAACCCTAAGGTAATGAATCTCATGTGTAGCTCCTTTAAACTTTGGTGCAGCGAAAAGGAGCGCGTCGAAGTGGATTGATCTCTGGTCAATGAAACTCAGCGCGAGCACGGCTTACGCTCAAAAATCCATCATGGCGGACGTCGACGGCGCGACGCCCACCATGACTGCAATCGTGTTCTGCTTGATGAAGTTCACGCAAGATCAATGACTGTGGCTGTGCTTACCCCGCCTGACGTGACTGGCGACGCGCGTGATACTGGTGGTCCTGTTCAATCAACTCCACAATCACGTTGATTTCGCCATCGGTGTAGCAGGGCTTCCGAGGGTTGTTCTCGATATCGCACAACTTAATCACATCGAGCTGACCGACATGCGAGACCAGATTGATCGGATCGAATTCGAACTCTATCGCACCTACACAGGATTGCGGGTGCGCCAAGACGATAGCCCGACGAATCGGAATGACGTGATCGCGACTGGCAAGGAAACGCTGTAAGACTTCGACCGGCTCGCACAGTTGCCGAGCCGGACCACGCCCGCCACGATCCGCGATCGGTACACCCGACTGGATAACAAAGCCGGAACGGTCGTATTTGTCGCGGAACCAATTGGTGGCATGGTTATAGACCATGCCTTGAAAGTTCTTCACTTCCAGTGCAGCCAATCCCCAAGGGGTCATCAGCAGCAGATCGATCTCGCCCTTGTAGTTCTTGTAACCGGAAATGGCGACCGAAGTGTCACCCGGAAAATCGTAGTCGCAGCCATCCTCGTCCAAGCAAACACGCAGCACCGAGCTATCCAATTGCGCCTCAACATGATCGAGTACGACCTGTTCGCCGACGATCCCCGCCTCAAATTTTCTCGCCTCAATACCATCACCCGGCTCCTTTGGTTCTTTGGCGATTGGCGTCGCCCACTTGAATGCCCAATGACACAAGTTGCCCGCCGCTGAAAATATCCGGCCTTCATTGGTCGCTTTCAGAAACCGCGTAAACGACTCGTCCCGATCCGTCCAGACTTGTGAGGCAACTTTCTCATGTTCACGCCGAGCGAGGTTATACGCAGCCTCGCGTTCACGGCGGGCCTTTGCCAACGCTTCGACGCAATAGTCAGACAATTTAATCTTTCTCATTTGCTTGCTTCCTTGGTTTGCGACGCGCCTGCAGATACTTCTGTAGTGCAGTCGTTTCGCGATTGAGTTGTCCCGGTCGAAATGTTCGTCGGGGATTGCTTTCCGGCCGCAGCCGATTTGTGCCAAAGCGCCTTGCAAGGATGGTTTTTCAACCAGTCGGTGATCGCAACCACCGGTGCCCGTGTCTTGCTGAGCTCCTTCTCTCTCGTTTCCAGCGGATATTTGAACACGCAGTCGTTGATAAAACCGACTCTTTCATATGGCCATGTCTTCAGACCGGCCTCGATATGTCGCAACATATCCAGGTTGCCATCAACGCATTCGAGAAGATACCCGCGGGCGTAGGATGGTGGTAAGCGCTCGGCATGACTAAACGCATCCATCCGTTCTTCTTCGACTGCCGGCAGGACCAGTTTCAAGAATTGTTCAAACTGCATGACACGCTTGAACGGTTTCCTGAAGTGTCCTGCCACAACGCCCCAGTGGGTCTCGCCTCGGCGAGTCATCCCAACTGTGTT
>JBDTPE010000231.1:0-5135 GCA_039932875.1 Betaproteobacteria bacterium
GCCAATGACGACTACAACGCCATCATGATCAAGGCGCTGGCAGACAGGCTGGCTGAGGCGTTTGCGGAACATCTGCACTGGAAGGTACGGCGCGAGTACTGGGGCTACGCCAGCGATGAAGCGATCAGCAATAGCGACATGATTGCCGAAAAATACGCCGGTATCCGGCCAGCACCCGGCTATCCGGCGTGTCCGGAGCACACCGAGAAAGGGCCCCTATTTGCGCTGCTGAATGCGCCCGACATTGCTGGTATCAGCTTGACCGATTCGTTTGCCATGTGGCCGACAGCGGCCGTCTCGGGATACTATTTTTCGCACCCGCAATCCACATACTTTGCTGTCGGCAAGATTGACCGGGACCAATTGGCGGATTATGCGCAGCGCAAGGACTGGACTATTACGATTGCAGAGCGCTGGCTGGCACCCAATCTATAAATCAAATCCCGAAAAGAGCATCATGACGGACATCGATCCAGCGTCAGGCAAAAGCGTCAACCAGGGCAATCGTGGCTACGTTCATACTCAGGTGAGCAAAAGAGACATGAAATCCTATCTTCTTTCCGTAATCGCCATTTTCAGTGCGGCGATACCAGGCACCTTGCTGGCTTGGTGGGGAACGTCATCGCTGGGCTTGACGGGCATCCCGATGGCGCTGGTCACCGTCGTGGCAGGGATGGTATTGAGCGTGGCAATTTTTGCCGGGATGATTGCCTTGGGCCGTGCGCTGAAATTCATCAAATAACCCGCCGGAAACGAAACCCCAGCATTGGCGGGCATTCCAGCGGCTTTTCGCCCGGAACGCCGCGTAGAATGGCGATCTTCGTAAATTGCAGCGACCGTATTTCGGCACTACTTCGACGTCAGCGTTTCATCCGGGCCAAAAATCCACGTCCGCGTGATGTGCAGGATATCGGTATCGCGCTGAATGCTTTCTGGAAAGCGGTCAAATGGCGCCGAAAGCATCACGATGCGCCTGGCAGCGGCGTCGAGTACCTTGCTACCAGAGGAGCTATTGACCTGTATTTCTTCGACTTCTCCATTTGACTTGATCGCAACTGTCAACTGTAGCCTGCCCTGCAGCCGCTTGCCGCGCGCCTCTTCGGGATAATTGATATTGCCGACGCGCTCGATCTTCAGCCGCCAGTTTTCAACGTAGTTGGCGAAACGATATTTCATGGCACTGCCGCCAACGAATGTGCGTCTGGGGCGCTGCTGATAGGCTTCGTGCTCACGTGCAAGTTCTGCTTCCAGGCGTTGAATTTCCATCGACTGCTGCAGTAGCTCCGCGGTGCTCAATGGCTTGGGCGCACCGGATGGCTGCTGAGTGAGTTCGCCTTGCATGACCTTGGCGCTGGACTTTGCCTGCGTCATCAGCGTTTTGACTTCCTGCTCCAGCTGCTTCACACGTTGCTGGGCAATCAGCTCGTTTCTGGCCGCCGATTGCTCGATCGCTGGCAGTGGCGTTTTGGCGCGACGTTTTTCGTCGGTATTGCCGCCACCGTCGAGGTCTGCCTGCGCCAACACCTTTGCGTTGGTCGGCTTGGTTGCCGACTTGGCGTTGACCAGCACGACGTCCATGGCGTTGTGTGGTGGCGTGAAATTTTTGGGGTCAAAAATACTCGCGCCTACGGCGAGTATCAAAAATAGATGAAACGACACTGAGGCGCACACCGCCACCTGGGTGGGCACCGAGACGGCGATAATTTTCTGTACGGACAGGAACACCGGCGGGGGCGGGAGGGCGGCCACCTCATCGAGTTTGGCGTCGATTCGGCCGTTCCAATGGCGGGCAATTTCGCGGGGTTTATTGAGCATCGCGAAGGTAGGCGAGGTGCAGTAAAAGCATGCCCTGATTCTAAAGCCTTATGCCGATTCAGGCGACGCCACGAGTGAAAATTCGCCGGTGACGTCCCAGTAATTCAGCGCACCCCGCTGCACACGAACTGGCGTCCGTGGCGGCAACTCGGGGTTTTTTGCGAGCTTCAAGACCAGCGGCAAGCCATTCGCGCGGACCAGTTCGTCGCGAACCATCGCGCCCTCAAACTGCTCGATACCCTCTTGCTCGAGATAACGCAGACACCAATAGCGCTCCAGATTGCGCTGGAAATCGTTGTAGGCGTCATAGGTCAGGTCAAAGCGGCGCGCGATTTCGTTCAGCACCGGTGAGCGCTTCGGATAAGGCGGCGTCTCCTTGCGGATCAGCGAAATCAATTGCCGCTGATTGACCAGATCGACATAGCGCCGCAGTGGCGAGCTCGACCAAGCATATTGAGCGACCCCTAACCCCTCGTGCGGCAGCGCATCGATGGTCATGCGCGTCTTCATGTTCTGCTGCACCCGGTAGATGGCGGCGACGCCACTGTCGGCGAGCCACTTTCCCCATTCGCTGTTGACGAAAATCATCAACTCAGAAACGACGGTGTCGATCGGGTTGCCGCGTTTGCGGGTAGTGATCGCCACCCGGCCATCATTGATCTCAAAGTTATAGTCGACGCGGTCCTGCTCGTTTTCGTTCTTGCCGCGTCTGGCGGCGAGCGCTTTGGCAATCTTGTGCAACAGGATCAGCTCGGTGCCATACGGCCCCGCAGCCACCCCATTGCCGACGGCGGCCTCATCGAAATATTTCTCAAGGTCACCAATCCGCAGGTTCTTCTCGATGGTCACGCGCTCGATTGCCGAGCGCGTGCTGCTGATGGCAAACGTATCTGTTGAAAAGGTGGCGTAGTAGGAAACGGTCGCGCACTGTTGTCCTTCAGCCAGTGTCGCATGCACCACGGCGTCGCCGGGCAGCATGGTGATCTTGTCGCCGGGGAAATACACCGTCGATAGCCGATCATTGGCGAGTTTTTCTAGCGTGCTATCGCTGCTGAAATGCAGCGCCGGTGCGGCGATGTGTATGCCGATTTCGACGCGGTCCGCATCCAGATGATTGATCGAAAACGCATCGTCGATTTCGGTGGTATTGGCGTCGTCGATGCTGATCGCGCGAACAGTGGCAAGCGGTAGATTTTCCAGCGCATCGGCCGCATTGAGACCGTCAATCGCACCCTTGAACTCACGGCCTCGGGGAAAGTAATCGGCCAGAAATTTACCCAAGTGGTAATCGTGCTGCGCAGTTTGCTTGTCTGGCCAAGCGCCGGCCTGGAAAAATAGCAGCGGCAACGCGGTATGGGTTTCAGCGACCGCTGCTTCGCAGGCTTTCACCAGCAATGTATTTCGGTCGGGGTTGTAGAGCAAGGTATCGCGATGCGAACGCATTTCGTCGGGCATCACGCCGGATTTCAATTGCGTCACCCAGCCTTGCATCTGCTCGGCCTCGCGTTTTTTGCGCTCAATCGATGCGAGTGCCGCTTTCAGATTCTCTTCCGGTGCGGCCTGATAGCGACCTTTGCCGCGCTTGTAAAAATACATCGGCGCGCTGTGCAGCTTAATCGCGGCGGCTGCTGACTCCGCGGGCGAAGGTTTGTGGCCAAAATACTCAAGTGCCAGCTCCTCACAGCCAAATTCGTCCTTGCCGCACACCTGCCAGAGGAAATCGGGGTCGATATCCGCCGCCAAGGCGTCTGCCATCGGCAGAAATTGATCGAGCTCGGATTCGAATCGCAACACCACGGCATTCGCCTTGATCTTGCTGCGTTTACCGGAGATCGATTCAATCTGTAGCGACGTGCCGATGTCGGACATCACGTGGCCGACTTTGAACGCGCCGTCTTCCTCAAAAAAAACATTCATGAATGCTTCAGATATTCGTAGACAAGTAAGGCAAAACCGCCGTTATTCAAAGTGGCGGAAAGGAGCGCGATTATACCGGTCACCGTCGTGCATAATTCTTGGACAAGGAAAAACGCCCATGACATCCAGCTTTCAAAACGGCATCGCCGTCGCCCCCCACGCTGCCGCCGCCGATGCGGCGCTGCACATTCTGAAGGAAGGCGGAAACGCCATCGAGGCGATGGTGGCTGCAGCAGCCACCATCGCCGTCGTCTACCCGCATATGACGGCCATCGGTGGCGATGCGTTCTGGCTGATTCACGATCCGGCACGCTCACCCATCGCCATCGATGCCTGTGGCGCCGCCGCGCAAGCCGCCACGCTGGATTTTTATCGCCAGCAAGGCGTGGATAGCATCCCGATTCGCGGTCCACTCGCCGCCAACACCGTCGCTGGCACTATTTCTGGCTGGGATGCAGCACTTGAAGTCTCAAAAAGCTGGCGCGGCAAGATGCCCCTGTCGATGCTGGTTGCAGATGCCATCACCCGCGCGCGCGAAGGCATCATTGTCACCAACAGCCAGCATGCGAGCACCGCAGCCAAGCTCGCTGAGTTGAGCCCGCAGCCGGGGTTCGCCGAGAGCTTTCTGGTCGATAGCGCCGCACCCGTTGCGGGTTCGCGCTTCGCGATGCCGCGCCTGGCCAACACGCTGGATTACCTCGCCAAGGCAGGGTTGCAGGATTTTTATCGCGGCGATATTTCGCAGAGCATCGCCAAGGATCTTGCCAGTGTTGGCAGCCCGGTCTCGCGCGAGGACTTGACCAAGCACGAAGCGCTGTATCGCGAACCACTGACGATCAAACACTCATTAGGTGCGCTCTACAACATGACGCCGCCGACGCAGGGCGTGGTGTCACTGCTGATCTTGGCCATCCTCGACAAAATCGGCCTGAAGGGCCTCGACCCGATGGGCGCGGACTATGTGCACCTCTGTGTAGAAGCGACCAAACAAGCGTTCGCCATCCGCGACAAATACGTCACCGACCCAGCCGACATGAGCGTGCATGCGCAGTCGCTGCTCGATGACGATATCGTTGCCACACTGGCCGCCAAAATCCGCCGTGACCGCGCCGCGCCCTGGGGTAAAAACGCCAAGCCGGGCGACACCATCTGGATGGGCGTTATCGACAAGGAAGGCCGCGCGGTGTCGTTCATCCAGTCGATCTATCACGAGTTCGGTACCGGCATTGTGCTCAAAGAGTCCGGTGTCAATTGGCAAAACCGTGGTGCCAGTTTTTCACTGGACCCCAAAGCACTGCTGGCGATCCGACCGGGCAAGAAGCCATTCCACACTCTTAATCCTGCGCTTGCCCTGTTCAACGATGGCCGCGTCATGCCCTACGGCACCATGGGCGGCGACGGCC
>JBDTPE010000232.1:0-5096 GCA_039932875.1 Betaproteobacteria bacterium
ACGCTGAAGATTTCGAGGAACGCAATCTCGTTTCGAAACTCCTCGCCAATCCTCGTGTTTGCTATTTTGCGTAGCCCAGCAGCCCCAACGCGCATCCGATTAGGAAATTCCATGCACGCAATCAACCGCCCCCACAACCATAGCATCAGACTTGATCGATTTTCATTTAATGATGCTTAAGGTATTCGGTTTGCTGGATCAGCCAATCAGATGCAGTCCCTGTGAGCCCGCGGGAACCGCATCCACCACCAGACGGCGATCAAATGTGGCCAGTTTGCCATCGTGGGCGATAGCCAAAGCCAGCAGGTAGCTATCGGTCACTTGAGCAGAACTCAATAGGCGCGATGCGTCCAATATTTTTGTATTCAGCAGGCTGATGTCGTCCGGCCAGAACACATGCCCCGGCAGCTTGCATATATCCCTCATCAATTGCCCAACTGCCGCAGGGGTGCCCGGGGAGTTGGGATAGCGCGCGTGGCCCACGATGCGCAGGACTCCATTTTCGGTCAGCGGGCAGGTGGCCCATGAGTTCTTTCCGTGTCTGGCGAACCAGTCGTGAGCTGCGTCGTGCTGGACATGTGCGGGATCAATCAATGCAATTAAGACGTTTACGTCAAGCAGGAAAGTCATCCCGGCAACTCGTCGCGTAATTGATTCACCAGCTCTGGCGTGACTGCAACAGCCCCAGCACGAACCGGTAGCAATGGCACGCCGTTGCGCGATTTGCTTTTTTGGGCATTAGGCCGCAATGCTTGCCGTGTCAATGCCGAAATGACTTCGCCGACGCTCTTGTTCTGCATAGTTGCTAACGCTTTTGCTGCGGCGAGTACGTCGTCATCAATGGTCAAAGTCGTTCTCATTTTTTCCTCACGAGTATCTGCATCAAACATCACGCATCATACATTGGCTTGTTAAGGTTGGTAAATTTCAGACTTTCGCTACCTGGCTACTCGACTCGTAGCGTCAATTCCGCATGCGCCAAATTGCATGAAACGCAGCGACAGTTCCTATGTTTGATTTGACCTTAAAATGGACTCCCAATCCGCGCATCCCGGTTACGATAGCGCATGCACGCCATCAACGAAGCTCTCGAAGCCGAGTACAACAACCGCGCCTTGGTGCCCGAACACTCCGCCATCTTCGAGCGCTGGCGGCGCGATTCGGCGGTTTTTCGCGCGAGCGCGACTTGCGCGCTTGATCTCACTTACGGCGCAGAGCCACGTCACCGCCTCGATATTTTTCACGCGCCCAACCCGCGTGGAACCGTCGTATTCATCCATGGCGGCTATTGGCGGTCCCTCGACAAATCCGACTTTTCCTTTGTTGCCGCGCCGTTCATCGCGGCTGGATTGAGTGTCGTCGCGATCAACTATCGCCTTTGTCCAATGGTGCATTTGAGCGAAGTTGTGGAGGACTGCCGGGCTGCGCTTGAATGGCTGCTAAAGAATGGAAGTGACCACCAGTTGCCGCTGGCGCAAATCGCGTTGACTGGGCATTCTGCTGGCGGTCATTTGGTCGCCATGCTTTACGCCACCGATTGGCGGCAGCGGAAATGCGATGCAAGCGGCATCATCGGTGGGATGGCGCTAAGCGGTGTTTATGATCTTGAGCCCCTGATTCATTGCTCGATGAACGCCGAACTGCGGCTGAATCATCACATTGCCCGCGCGGCTTCGCCGATCAAGCTCGAATCCTTGCTGAACGTGCCGTTGCATCTCGCCGCGGGTGCGTTGGAGAGCAGCGCCTTTCGTACCCAGTCGCAACAGTTGTCCGCTGTTTGGCCGCAAATTTGCCAAACACCACAGGAAATAGAGGGCGCAAATCACTTCACCATCGTCGATTCTTTTGTCCAGCCAGGCGATCCAACATTCGAACGCGTATTGCGAATGTTTTCCTAGGAATCCATTGGCGCGCCCGATTTGCATCTGGCGCTCTCAAGGCAGACTTTCGCCGCCTTTCACTTAGTCGTCGCGTACTCGATACCCTATAATGCAGCGCATCAATCTGCTTAGCCAATCAGGGAAAAACGTGTCAACAACCGATCTCTCAAAACTCACGATTTCGCGTGACCAAAAAGCATTTTCCGGCAAGAAGACTGGACGCAAAAAGTGGTGGTTCATCGGCGCCGTCGTAGTCGTCGCAATTGGCGCTTTCATGGCGCTTCGTGGCGGCGGACCCCAGCAAGTTGAAGCAGGCATCGTCGCCAGTGCCTATCCGTCACAGGCGATCACAGTGCTTAACGCCACCGGGCGCGTGTCTGCGCGCACCAAGGCCGCAGTGTCGACGAAAGCGACCGGACGCCTCGAATATCTGGGCGTACAGGAAGGCTCCGTGGTCAAGGCTGGCGACATTCTGGCCAGAATTGAAAATCGCGATGTCACCGCCAGCCAGGATCAGGCGCAGGCGAGTCTGCGTGCCGCCAAGGCAAATCTTGAACAGGGACTTGCCGAATTGCGCGATGCACAGGCAAATCTCAAACGCTCCGAAGATCTGGTCAAGAAAAATTTCATTTCATCTGCCAGCTTCGACGCCGCCGTCGCCCGCTTCGACAAGGCCAAAGCATCTGTCGCCGCATATAACGGCGCCATCGGCGTTGCCGAAGCGAACGTTCGCGCCGCGCAAGTGACGGTCGAGCAAACATTGATCCGCGCACCATTCGATGGCGTGGTGCTGACCAAGAACGCGAACGTCGGTGACATCATCACGCCGTTCTCCTCGGCTGCGGACTCCAAGGGCGCGGTGGTGAACATGGCGGACATGTCCACGCTGGAAGTGGAAGCCGATGTATCGGAGGTTTCGCTTGGCAAGGTCAGCGTTGGGCAGCCGGTTGAGATCCAGCTTGATGCCTTTCCTGATTTGCGTTTGCTCGGCAAGTTGAGCCGCATCGTACCAACGGTTGATCGGTCCAAGGCGACGGTGCTGGTAAAAATCGAATTCGTCGAGAAAGACAAAAGGGTATTGCCTGACATGAGTGCGAAAGTTGCGTTCCTGCAGCGCGAACTGACACCGGCGGAACGAAAGCCCGTGACCGCGGTACAACCAGCAGCGATTGCCAAGCGCGACGGCAAGGACGTGTTGTTTGTCATCGATGACAAGAATATCGTCAAGCAAACGGACATCAAAGTTTCAGGCAAAGTCGGTGATCTGGTACAGGTATCGGCGGTGAAGCCCGGCGACAAAGTGGTGTTGAGCCCTTCCGAAAAATTAAAGGATGGTGGTAGTGTCGCCATCCTGAAAAAATAGGCAGCCTCGCGCCATGTCGCAAACGCTCGTTGAGATCAAACATCTCGTCAAAGGCTATACACGCGGAGAACAGTACGTCCCGGTGCTGCACGACATCACGCTAGATATCGCCCGCGGCGACTTTGTTTCGCTGATGGGGCCTTCGGGTTCCGGGAAATCGACGCTGCTCAATCTGATTGCCGGTATTGACAAACCCGACGCCGGCATTTTGAGAATTGATGGGCAGGACATCGCCGAACTATCGGAAAGCAATCTGGCCGACTGGCGCGCCTCGAACATCGGTTTCATTTTCCAGTTCTACAACCTGATGCCGGTGTTGACCGCTTTCGAAAATGTCGAGCTACCGCTGCAATTGACCAATCTTTCCAAATCGGAACGCCGCCAGCGCGTGAACATGACGTTGGCGCTGGTGGGACTTTCCGATCGTATGGAGCATTATCCGAATGAGCTCTCCGGCGGCCAACAGCAACGCGTCGCCATCGCCCGCGCCATCGTCACCGACCCGACCATTTTGGTCTGCGACGAGCCGACGGGTGACCTCGATAAGCAATCGGCTGCCGACGTGCTGGACATGCTTAAACGACTGAATGAAGAAATGGGCAAGACCATCATCATGGTGACGCACGACGCGCATGCTGCCGAAGCAGCCAAGCGCATTATTCATCTTGAAAAGGGTGAGCTTCTCGGCGAGCCGATGGCGACCTGATCCATGTTTTACTTCAAACTGATTTTCAAAAATGTGTTCCGGGCCAAGCTGCGCTCCAGCTTGACCATCACTGGCCTCGTGATTGCCGTCGTTGCGTTTGGGCTGTTGCAAACGGTGGTGGATGCCTGGTTTGCGGGCTCGAACGCGTCCTCCGCGTCTCGCCTGGTGACGCGCAATGCGATTTCGCTGGTATTCCCAATGCCGATCTACTATCGCGAACGCATGCGAGCGGTAAACGGCGTGAAGGCGGTCACGCTACTCAACTGGTTCGGCGGCATCTACAAAGAGCCGCGCAATTTCTTTCCGCAGTTTGCCGTCGACCACGAAAACTTCTTTGATCTCTACCCCGAATTCATCATGCCGGCCGACCAGCTCATCGCCTTCAAGCGCGACCGGCAAGGCGCAGCGGTGGGGCGAAAGCTGGCCGACGAATTCGGCTGGAAGATTGGCGACACCATACCGATTCGCGGCACCATTTTTTCCGGCACGTGGACGTTCACGCTGCGGGCGATCTTTGATGCCAAGGATGACACCACCGTTACCCGACAGTTTTATTTTCACTGGGACTATGTCAACGAGTGGCTGAAGCAGAAGTACCCAAAACGCATGGAACAGATCGGCACCTTCGTCATCGAAGTGGATGATCCCTCGCGTACGGCAGACATCTCCAAAGCGATCGATGCGCAGTTCAAGAATTCACTCGCCGAGACGCTCACCGAGACCGAGAAGTCCTTCCAGCTTGGATTCATTTCACAAATGGAACAGATCATTCTGACCATTCGCATCGTATCGTTCGTGGTGATCTTCATTATCATGGCCGTAGTCGCCAACACCATGGCGATGACGGCGCGCGAACGTTTGACTGAATATGCGACGCTAAAGGCGCTGGGGTTTGGGCCAGGCTTTGTTGCCGGGTTGATCTTTGGCGAAGCGTTGATGCTTTCGCTCATTGGCGGCGGCTTGGGAATTCTGTTGACGTTTCCGCTGGCAAAGGTGGTCGGTGTCATCGCGTCGGCGGTATTTGCGGTGTTCAAGGTGTCGCAGAGCACGGTGCTGATGCAGCTCGCGTGTGCATTGGTGGTCGGGGTGGTGGCGGCGCTGGTGCCAAGCTGGCGCAGTGCGCGCATAAAAATTGTCGATGGCCTTA
>JBDTPE010000233.1:0-5083 GCA_039932875.1 Betaproteobacteria bacterium
AAAGACTTTAGCCCCGCTGACGACTTCAACCTCATATACCCAACCTTGCTTGGACTGCTCGTACTCGGCACGGGTGGCCTTGCCGTTCGCGTGCTTTTCGGCTGTGGTAACAGCCTGCGCAAGCGGGATTTTTGCGTTGACGATTGCCATGGCATCGTTCTCCATGCTTTTTGTGGCATAGGCAACGCTACCGATCGCAGCAAGCGCGACGGCAAAAAGGGAAAGTTTGCTGAAACGGTTCATGGTGCTTCTCCAAATAGACGCAGGTATTTGCGCAGTTCAGAGACTACGGCGCCAGACTTAGCCGGTACTGAGCGAGCGGAAAATTCGTCGCAGCAGATGACCTCAGACCTTCGCGCGCACTATTTTTAGAAGTCTGAGAAAGCCATCAAGTAGGGATCTATTTTCATAGATCGCCATTTGGCGCGGCGTTCCGAGGCAAAAGACGCCATGGGGCTTGCCAGTTCTAGAGTTTGTTGAAAAACGTGTATTGGCTAGTAATCGCAGACAAGCCTCTATAATGGACATTAATCGCATATTGTTATATAAACTTTTCAATGAACCTCCAGCAAATCCGCTATGTACGCGAGATCGCACGGCACAAGCTGAACCTCTCGGCCGCGGCTGAAGCGCTGCATACCTCGCAGCCCGGTGTATCGCGCCAGGTACGGGAACTGGAGGGTGAGCTTGGCGTGGAGATTTTTGTGCGGCAGGGAAAGCGTTTGACCGCGCTAACGCCCGCAGGCGTGAGTGTTCTGGAGTTTTCAGAACGGCTCTGGGCGGAAGTGGAGAACATCAAACGTGTCGGTCAGGAGTTTAAAGGGGCCGAAGTAGGAACATTGACCATCGCTGCCACGCATATGCAGGCGCGCTACATACTGCCGCCTGCGATCAAGGCCTTTATCATCAAATATCCCGAAGTGCGGCTGTCGATTCAGCAGGGAAGCCCGCGCGAGCTGGCCGAGCGCGTGATTTCAGGCGAAGCTGATATTGCGATTGCGACGGAAACGCTGGATTGCTACCCGGAACTCATCACCCAGCCGTTGTATCGCTGGTATCACTGCGTGGTGGTGCCAAGAGACCATCCGCTCGCGAAAGAGAAACGTCTGACGCTGGCAAAAATCGCGCAGTATCCCATCGTCACCTACGATGCCGCATTCACGGGCCGCACCGCACTTGACGATACCTTCGCCACCGCCAAGATAGAGGTCAACATCGTTCTCACCGCCATCGACACCGATGTGATCAAGACCTACGTGCGGCAAGGGCTTGGCATCGGCATTATCGCCAGTGTGGCGATGGATGCCGAACGTGACAATGATCTGTTGGCGCTCGACGGCAGCAAACTATTCCCGGAGCGCACTACCAAGCTCGCCACCAAACGCGGCACCTACCTCAGAGGCTACGTGAAAGACTTCATCGCGAGCTTCCCCAACATATTGCAATCGCGGTAAATTTCGATCATGAACCAGACCATTGAATCCTTTGTCGGCAATACACCCCTGGTGAAACTCCAGCGCATTCCGAACAGCGACGGCGTGCATTCGTCGAACGTCATCCTTTCCAAGCTCGAAGGAAACAACCCGGCCGGTTCGGTGAAAGACCGGCCAGCCATGTCGATGATTTCACGCGCCGAGGCACGCGGCGAGATCAAGGCCGGCGATACGCTCATCGAAGCCACCAGCGGCAACACCGGCATCGCGTTGGCGATGGCAGCAGCCATCAAAGGCTACAAGATGGTTATCGTTATGCCGGAGCATCTGAGTATCGAGCGCCGCCAGACCATGCGGGCGTTTGGTGCGGAGCTGATATTGACGCCGCAAAAAATCGGCATGGAAGGTGCCCGCGATACTGCTGTTGCGATGCAGCGTGAGCGCGGTGGGCTGATTCTCGATCAGTTCGCAAACCCCGACAACCCGCTCGCCCACTACCTCACAACCGGGCCGGAAATCTGGCGCGACACCGCAGGCAAGATCACGCATTTCGTTGCCACCATGGGTACCACCGGCACCATCATGGGCGTATCGCGATTTCTGAAAGAGAAAAATCCGTCGATACAGATTGTCGGCGTGCAGCCTGCTGACGGATCAAGCGTTCCCGGTATTCGCAAATGGCCCGAAGCCTATTTGCCGAAGATTTTTGAACGGCCACGCGTCGACCGCATACTCGAAGTGACCCAGCAGGAGAGTGAAGAGATGGCTCGACGAATGGCCCGTGAGGAAGGCATTTTCGCCGGTATCTCTTCAGGTGGCGGACTGGCGGCTGCGGTGAAAATTGCCAAAGAAGTCGAAAACGCGGTCGTCGTACAAATTGTCTGTGACCGTGGCGACCGATATCTTTCGACCGGCGTATTCCCTGCGTAGTCTTCAGGTAAACGAATCGTGCTGTGAGGCGTTCAATAATGCTCCAGCGTGTCCATCGATAACCAGAAACTCATGAGAAATAGACGAATGGTTGTTGCTGTTGTCGTCGTCGCGCACGCATTCGCGCTGACGAGTTGCGTAACAACGTTTTTTTTCCCCACTAGGTCGGCAGAAAAAGCAGCCGACAAAGTCATTGATGAAATCTGGCCTGACTTATCCAAGACGGGCGTCGCAAAGATGGATGGAAAAAAATCATGAGGGCAGGGGTGATGCATTTGCTCGCGATTGTACTGCCCGCAGTGTTCGTTTTAGCTGTTAATCCTGTTCACGCACAGGCCGAGTCTGAATTGGAGACCAGCACGCCTGCGATCATCACTTTGCAAAAGAGTATGGCGAGCCGTTTTGTGCAGTTCAGGCCACAATTCGAGGCTGGCGTAATCGGTGTGACTAGCAATGGCGCATTGGCAGTGCGTGATACCTCAGCCATCGATGCCAAGGCGCTATTTTCGCTCGACGTTTTGCTTCAGGAGGAAAATAGGGATCGCGCAACGCTTTACCGTGAAATCGCGCGTGCCAATCAACACCCTGAATGGGAATCGGATTTGCGGGCGACATTTGGTAAGCGCTGGATCAGTCGCATTCCGCCCGGCTGGTATTACCGAGACAGCATCGGGAAATGGCAGCGAAAATGACTAGGTGTAGGCTGCCGACTGGTTGCAACTTTCAACGGTCGTGCGACTTAGCCAATGGCTCGAACGTACCACCTCACGGCTCGTAAAACGACTTGCCGGCCTCTGCCATTTCTTCCAGTAGCGGTGCCGGTGTCCAGAAGTCCGGACCAAACTGATCTCGATATTTGAGGATCGCTTCATACACACTCTTGACGCCAACCTCGTCGGCATAGAACAGCGGTCCGCCGCGATAACGTGGAAATCCATAGCCGTGCAGCCAGACCATATCGACATCGACGGCGCGCGCAGCCACGCCCTCCTGTAAGATTTTCGCCGCCTCATTGATCATTGAATACAGGCAACGCTCAAGGATCTCCGCACTATCAATCTTTCGGCGCACGATGCCGTGCTCCTTTGAGTGATCGACGATCAAGCGCTCGATGAGTGGATCGGCAAGCGGCACGCGGCTACCAGCTTCATAGTGGTACCAGCCCGCGCTGGTCTTCTGCCCAAAGCGTCCCAGTTCGCAGACTTTGTCGAGCAGGTTGCAGTCGCGCACACCAGGCTTGCGCAAGTGCGCGCGCGACTGGCGATTGCGCCAACCGATGTCCAGTCCCGCCAGATCGCTGACAGCGAATGGGCCCATGGCAAAGCCGAACTCGACAAGCACGCTGTCCACCTGCTGTGGCAGCGCGCCTTCTTCCAGCAGAAAAAGTACCTCGCGTGAGCGCTGTGCCAGCATACGATTGCCGACGAAACCGTCTGCACCGCCCACTAGTACTGCGACCTTGCCCAGTCGCTTGCCCACCTGCATCACGGTCGCCAGTACGTCTGGCGCGGTGTTCGCCGTGCGGACGTTTTCGAGCAACTTCATCACATTGGCTGGACTAAAAAAATGCATACCGACAACATCCGCCGGACGCGACGTAAACGACGCGATTTTGCTTACATCCAGATACGACGTATTGCTGGCGAGGATCGCGCCGGGCTTGGCAATGCGGTCGATGGCTTCGAAGGTGGTTTTCTTGACGTCGATATCTTCGAATACCGCCTCGATGATGAGATCGGCGTTGCTGATGGCTTCAATGTCGAGGCGGGGCGTGATCAACGAAAGACGCCGATCCATCTCTTCCTTACGAAGCCCACCTTTGGCAACCGTGGCCGCGTAGTTCTTGCCGATGGTAGACATGCCACGATCTAACGCTTCCTGTTTCGCATCAAGCAAGGTGACAGCGATACCCGCATTGGCAAAGCACATCGCGATGCCGCCACCCATGGTGCCCGCACCGATGACAGCGACCGACCGGATATCGCGAATTGCGGTGTCGGCAGGCAACCCGGGAATCTTCGCGACTTCACGTTCACCAAAAAATGCGTGACGCAGCGCCTTCGATTGTGGCGATGCTTTCAATGCCAGAAACAATTCCCGTTCCTGCTTGAGTCCGACTTCAAATGGCAAATCGACGCAGCCACGAACCGCCTTGACGCATTGAAGCGGCGCAATCAGACCACGATATTTCCTGGCGAGATCGTGCTCAAGATCGTCGAATAACGTTGCAGGTACCGGCTCAATCGGCAACGACCGTGTTCTGCGAATTTCCCGTCCCGAATCGACAAGACGGCCGGCAAAGGCCAAGGCGTTGACGACCAGCTCTCCCGCGGCAATTTCATCAATCGCACCTAATGCCAATGCCTTTTGCGCGCTGACGGGCTTGCCACTGGTGATCATCTCCAACGCTTCTTTTACGCCGATCAATCGCGGCAAACGCTGCGTGCCGCCAGCACCCGGTAACAAACCAAGCGAGACTTCGGGTAGTCCCAACTTTGCGCTTGCTGTCGCAATTCGAAAGTGGCAACCAAGGGCGACTTCAAATCCACCCCCTAGAGCAGTGCCATGGATGGCCGCGATGACCGGTTTTGGCGACTCTTCAATCGCGTGAATCACGTCGCCCAGATGCGGCAGCAATGGCGGCTGATTGAATTCCCGCACATCCGCACCGGCGATGAAAGTCTTGCCCTCACAGGCGATGACGATGGCGCGCACATCGG
>JBDTPE010000234.1:0-5075 GCA_039932875.1 Betaproteobacteria bacterium
AATATACGCTTCAATCTGTGCCTACCGGGGCCGGTAGCCAGTCCGATGCGAAGCAAGAGCCATCCGGGCGAGATTGCAGATCAGCAACTGCAGATGAGCGCGTTGGCAAGGCATTTCCTGTTTTTGGCAGGTTCGGATAGTTCCAGCATTTCGTCCGCCTTGCTGGATTGTCAGCACGATTCTTGCACTATCCCCGAATCAGGTCATAGATGAGAGCGCGATATGTTCCGAAACTGGTCAAGATTTCGGTAACATATGGAAAGTCAAAATAAATTCATCGCATTTCTTCTGCAGTCCCGCACAGTCGCACCAACTGGATCAAGCCAAACAAGTGAGTAATATTCTCGATCAGGGAAATCGCACGTTTATCGGCAGCGTCGTTTTCGTCGATATTGTCGGCTATTCGAAAACGTCGGTTTCGGAACAACTGGTCCTGAAAGACCGTTTCCAGTCGCTGCTCGCTGATTCGCTTAAGGATATCGCGCTTGAACAACGCATCATCCTCGATACCGGCGACGGCGCGGCAATGAGCTTCCTGGGTGACCCCGAAGACGCACTGTTTGTCGGCTTGCATATGCGAGATTTTCTACAACGCACTTATGCCAGTCTTGGCCTGCCCGAAAACGCGGCGCAGGAAGATATCGATATCGGCCCACAAGGCGCGCTTTCCGTCCGTATCGGTATCAATCTGGGGCCGGTAAAATTACTACGCGATATAAACGGTCATCCAAATATCGTTGGTGACGGCATCAACGTGGCCCAGCGCATCATGAGCTTCGCAAGGCCCGGTCAAATTGTCGTTTCACGGTCATATTTTGATGTCGTGTCAGTCATTTCCGACGAGTACGCCAAGCTATTCAAATACGAAGGATCGCGTACTGACAAGCATGTGCGTGAGCATGAAATTTACGTAGTCGGAGAGTCGGTCGCGGCATTCGATCAAGCTAGGGCGGGTATGGCTGATCGTGCTGCCCAGACTAATCCAAAAGCGACAACGCTGGCAGCGGCCGCAACCGGTGCGCACACGCCTGTCTCGATGGGAGAAGAAAAAACCGGTGAAGGCGGCATCCCGTTTCTGAAAGACCGCGAAAAACTCACGATTGTCGGCAGCGTATTGGGTGCAATGGTTTTGGTTCTGGTGGTTGCCGCATTGATGAAAAAATCTCCCGAACCGACGGCAGGGCCAGCGGTCGCTAGCGGCACGTCTCTACAGTCTGCGACCGCAAACGCAATGCCTCCAGTCGTGATTGCTCCCGCGGTGGAAGTCGGCAAGTCGGCTGAAATTTCTAGCGCGGCAGTTGGACCATTGGTCACTGCATCGCCAGTTTCTGCGTCTACCGCTCCGGCTGCTGAGTCCGCAAAAGCGCCATCGGATGCTGCCAAAGTCGCCAAGGCCACAGCCGTCAAAGAGACTCCTGCAGAAGCATCCAAGATTGCGACGCCGAGGCCGGTCGAGATGGGAACCGTGAGTTTGAGAATTGACCCATGGGGTGAAGTTCTGGTCAATGGCAGGGCGATCGGTATTTCGCCACCTCTGAAGAAATACAAATTGTTGCCCGGCAAATACAAGATAGAAGTGAAAAACGGAACATTTGCGCCTTACATCACCAATATTGAAGTCAAAGCCAAGGATGACGTCGCCGTAAAATATCGCTTTCAGTAATCTTGCAATCAAGAATCGATCTTCTACTTGAACAAAATTTGAGGTCACCAAATGATCCGCACGACAACTCCAAGTTGGGCTGGACCTGTTAATTACTGGCTACGCATCGCGGCCTCGCTGTTAGTTATTTCTATCGCGGCAGGTTGCGCGGCACCGCCACAGAAACCGTCAGCGCCGACTGCCGAAGAAATCGCCAAGCAACAACGTGCCGAGCGCGCACAAGTGAATCTTGGCGAGGGCATGAAAAAATACGATAGCGGCAATTACGAAGAGGCGATCAATAGTTTCCTGTTGGCACTCGATAGCGGACTACTGACATTGCCGGAACAAGTGAATGCCAGAAAGCATATGGCCTTTGTGCATTGTTTGAGTGGGCGTGAAGCCAATTGCAAGGAAGAGTTTGAAAAGGTCATTATCCTGGACCCCAAGTTTGACTTGTCGCCTGCGGAAACCGGACATCCCATCTGGGGGCCAATTTATCGGCTGGCGAAGACTGAGTACGAGTTGCGCAAGTCTGGTCGTGCGTTGCCGACGGCAACCGTCAAGCCACTGACGGCGGGAGAAAAACTGCTTCAGGACGGCATGAAGCACTACGAGGATGCCGATTACCACAATTCGGTCAAGAGTTTCCAGGACGCATTAAAGGAGACCTTGACGGACGCCAATCGAATTGCAGCGCACAAATTTCTGGCGTTCAGTTTTTGCCTGACTAATCGCACAACGCTATGTCGCGCCGAGTTTGAGGCGATTTTCAAGATCGACGAGAATTTTGACCTCTCGCCAGCCGAAGCGGGACATCCTGCGTGGGGTCCATCGTTTCGCACTGTCAAGGCCAAACGAAAACCTGCTCCGCCTAAAAAATAATGATTGAGACGCTGGGCCGCTACAAAATTCTGAGCATCATCGGGCAAGGCGCGATGGGTGTGGTGTATAAGGCTGTCGATCCGATGATCGACCGTACGGTCGCGATCAAGACTGTGAACCTCAATCTGAGCCGGGATGAAATAGAAGAATTCGAAGCGCGCTTTCAGCAAGAAATCAAAGCGGCGGGCCGTCTAAACCATCCCAATATCGTTACCATCTATGACGTCGGCCGCAACGAAAACATGGCCTACATGGCGATGGAGTTCCTTGACGGCAAAGAGCTGAAGGATATCTTGGCCGAAAGTAGTACGGTGCAGACTGTTGCCACACTCGTCGACTGGATCGCGCAAATTGCGCTCGGTCTGGGCTTTGCGCATGAAAATGACATCATCCATCGCGACGTGAAACCATCAAACATCATGGTGGTACGTGGCGGATACGCCAAGATTACCGATTTTGGTATCGCGCGCATGCCGTCTTCTGCCGTGAAAACCATGACCGGCCTGATACTTGGCAGCCCCCGATATATGTCGCCGGAACAAGTTATCGGTCGCGCGCTGGATCACCGTACGGATATTTTTTCCCTGGGTGTCGTGCTCTATGAGGCCCTGACCGGAACGCCCCCGTTTGATGGCGACAACGTCAACGCTATCATGTACGCGACGGTGAATGCCACGCCGCCCTCACCGTCGTCGACCAATGCCAACGTACCGCCGATGCTTGATCTGGTCATCGCCAAGGCGCTGGCGAAGTCGGTCGACGAACGATATCAATCGATGCTTGAATTTTCCGGCGACTTGCAGGAGGTAAAACGCCTGCTTATTTCGCAACAACCTGGCGGCAAAATCGTCGCTTCCCAGGCGCCGACACCAAGCAAAACAGTTTCACTCGATGCACTTGGCATCGGTCGTTATCAAAAGAAAGATGAGGCCGTGGAAGAAGCGAAGCCGCTCAAGATTGCCAGGGCCTTTGATTCCTTTGACGCTACCCTTAAACTCGCCGCAATGACCAATCAAACTGCGGAGTTTGACCAGTACATTTCAGACACGAAGAAGATGAAAGCTTACAAGGGGGCGATTACCGGCGTCCTCGGTGCACAACAAACGGGAACCAAAGCACTCGACGCATCAGTGGGCGCGTCACGACCCTCCATCGGCACTAGCGAAGTGCCGTATATTGCGCCGGCGCTTTCGCGTCCAGCTGCCGTTTCCGCGGACACCATTACCCGTAAACTCATCGCGGCGCCCGACAGTTCTGCCAGCAGCACGAAGATCCATCTCGTGATCATCGTATCGCTCGCCATTCTCGTGTTGGTTCTTTCGATTTACCTGCTCGTCAAATAGCGCTACGTTGCCCGTCGCCTGGCCTTGACTTGCAATAGCGTCGGCGTTGCGCCTAGTCCCAGAAGGTAGTAGTCAATAATTGGCTCGGCGTCTCGCGACAGTGAAATGAATTCGCGATTTAGCAACCAATTTGAGATCATCCCGTCGATCAGGGCATGAAGTCCACGCGACGCGCGTCTTGGATTGACCGTGGTGGGCAGCAAGCCTTTCTTGACCGCGTTCCTGAAACCCGTTTCAACATGGTCGATGCACGACATGCAGGAGTCGTGATGCCGACTACGCAACGCTTCCATTTCGTCAACGTATTCGCATTTGTGGTTAACGATGTCAAATACGCGCTGGGTCTGCTTGTCATTTGCCAAGCGCAGCAATACACCTAGTGCGCTGGACTTGATAAACAGCAGAGGATTCTCCAAGCTGGTATCGCCGATAGCTTCGGTGCCGTCCGACAATGGTGCCGTCACGCGCTCCATCATCGCGTCGAACAGATCTACCTTGTTCTTGAAGTGCCAATAGATGGCGCCGCGCGTGACCCCCGCTGCCTCGGCTATTTCGGCCAGCGAGGTACGCGAAACACCACGCACGCTGAAAATGTGCTCTGCCGTATCGAGTAACCGGTTACGCGTCTCAAGTGCTTCTTCCTTGGTTTTTCGCGCCATGATGCCACATACCTGCTTCCTGATCCTGCTCCGAGGCCTGCCATCCGGTTAGAAAAATTGTGACAGGAATTTTTTCTGCAGACTATTTACATACATCCGCGAATGTATGTATTATACGTCATCCAATGAATTAGTTCACCAATTGTCATAAATCGTTCCCATGTGCTGCCAGCAACTGCTGCCACATCCGAAAGGAATCCGCATGTCCCTTCACCACGCCACTTTTCCAGACCAGACCGTTTCAGCTACGGCTCCTGCGGCCATCGTCTGTCCCATTTCAAATAGCGGAGCAGGCGCTCTGCATTTTCTTGCCGGCGTCGCCATGCTCTCTCTACTCTCCGGCTGCGGTCCCGGTGGCCCCCAAGGCCAGCACGGCGGATTTCCGCCGCCATCAGTGACGTATGAAGTCGTCGCACCTCACGAAGTGGCAGTGAATCAGGAGTATGTCGGGCAGACCGCCGGTTCGCGTGAAATTGAAATTCGCGCGCGAGTCAATGGCATCGTCGAAAAGCGCTTGTTCGAAGAAGGCGCCGTTATTAAATCCGG
>JBDTPE010000235.1:0-5072 GCA_039932875.1 Betaproteobacteria bacterium
TTCTTCTTGACGATGCCGATCAGCAGGATCACGCCGATCAAGGCGATGATCGACAGTTCGCTGCCTGTCACCATCAGCGCGAGCAAGGCACCTACGCCGGCCGAGGGCAATGTGGAGAGAATGGTGATCGGATGAATGTAGCTCTCGTAGAGTATGCCGAGCACGATATAGACCGTAAACAGCGCCGCGAGGATCAGCCAAGGCTGGTTGTCCAGCCCCTGTTGGAATATCCGCGCAGTACCTTGGGAGCTGCCAGTAATGCTGGTGGGCACGCCGATGCGCGCCATGGTGTCACGAATTTTCTGGATACCATTCGACAGCGCAACGCCTTCAACGAGGTTGAAAGAGATTGTTGCGGCTGCAAATTGCCCCTGATGATTCACGGCCAAGGCTGCGGTCGTCGGCTCATAGCGCGAGAACGCCGACAATGGTACCTGCCCACGTAACGGCGAGAGCACGTAGATGCCGTTGAGCGCCTCGGGACTTTGCCAATATTCAGGTGCGACTTCCATGACCACGCGATATTGATTGAGTGCTGAATAAATCGTCGAAACCTGCGCCTGGCCAAATGCCAAATAGAGCGCGGTATCAATCATTGCCGGTGTCACCCCCAGCCGAGAAGCAGTAGGGCGATCAATCACCAGCGTCATTTGCAAGCCCTTTACCTGCTGGTCACTATTGACATCGATCAACTCAGGCACATCCTGCAAGGCGTTTTGCAACAGCGGCGTCCACTTTCGAAGTTCAGTAACATCGTCGCCTTGCAAGGTGAACTGGTAACCGGCATTGGATTGCCGTCCACCAGCACGAAAGTCCTGCGCCGGCGTCAGAAACAGATTTGCGCCCGCCACTTTGGCTAATTTGAGACGCAACCGGGCAGCGATTGCATCGGCAGATGCGTCGCGCTCCTTGAGTGGCTTTAGCGACATGAACATCTGGCCGCCATTACGCTGGCCGCCACCAGTAAATGCCACCACGTTTTCTATCGCAGGATCGGTCATCACGATATCTACAAACTCGGTCAGCTTGCCGCGCATGGCCTGAAACGAAATGCTCTGATCGGCCTGAATAAAACCCATGATGCGCCCGGTATCCTGTTGAGGCAAAAAACCTTTCGGCACGATGATGTACAAATAGACATTCAGCCCGATTGCCGCAACCAGCGTCAAAAAAACCAGAAACGGAAATCTCAGTGCAACGGTCAGGCTGCGTTCATAGCCGCGGGTCACACCATTGATCGCGCCATCCAGCCAGCGGGAAAATCGTCCCGGCGTCTTGGATTTTTCAGTTCCGCGCGCACGCAGCAACCGGGCGCACATCATCGGCGTGGTGGTGAGCGAAACCACCAGCGACACCATGATTGCGATGGACAGGGTGACGGCAAACTCGCGGAAAAACCGGCCGATGATACCGCCCATCAGCAAGATCGGAATGAAGACGGCGATCAGCGACAAACTCATCGACACGACCGTAAAACTGACCTCACGTGCGCCCAATAACGCAGCCTGAAACGGTGCCACACCTCTCTCGATATGTCGGGAGACATTTTCGAGTACGACGATGGCGTCATCGACGACGAAACCGGTCGCGATGGTGAGCGACATCAAGGAAAGATTGTCGAGACTGTAACCGAACAAATACATAAACGAAAAAGTGCCGATCAGCGAAACCGGGACAGCAACTGCGGGGATCAATGTAGCGCGCACATTGCGAAGAAACATGAACACCACCATGATCACCAAACCGACCGCGATTGCCATGGTGCGCCCGGCTTCACGCAAGCTGCCGCGAATCGTGGTGGTGCGCTCCATCACCACATTGAGATTGACCGATGCTGGAATCGAAGCCCGCAACTCCGGGACCAAGGCCACGATGCGATCCACAGTTTCGATGATGTTCGCGTTTGGTTGCGTGGTCACCAGCAACACCACCGATGGCTTGCCGTTGGTGAAGCCGGCGTTGCGCAAATCCTGCACCGAGTCGACCACTTCACCGACATCGGACAATCGCACAGCGGCGCCGCCACGATAGGCGACGATCACCGGCAGATAGTCGGCCGCCTTTCTAGCCTGGTCGTTGGCGTAAATCTGCCAGCTTTTCTCGCCATCCTCAACGATGCCCTTGGGGCGGTTGGCGTTGTTGGCCGTGATCGCCGCGCGGACCTCACTGAATGAGATCGCATACTTATTGAGAATAGTCGGATTCAGTTCGACGCGGACTGCTGGCAACGAACTGCCGCCTACCGTTACCTGCCCCACACCTGCGATTTGAGAAATCTTCTGGGCAACCACCGTCGACGCCGCATCGTAGATCTGGCCCTGCGTCAGCGTATCGGAGGTCATCGCCAGAATAATCGACGGCGCATCTGCCGGATTGACTTTGCGGTAGGTCGGGTTATTGGGCAGACTCGATGGCAGCTCGCTGCGCGCCGCCTGTATCGCGGCCTGCACGTCTCGCGCCGCGCCGTCGATGCTACGATTCAAGTCAAATTGCAGCGTCACCCGCGCGCTGCCGAGAGACGACTGCGAAGTGATTTCATTCACACCCGCGATGCGTCCCAGTGCACGTTCCAGCGGTGTTGCGACCGTTGCCGCCATGACCTCGGGACTGGCACCCGGCAACGAGGCCGAAACGGAAATGGTCGGAATATCAACTTGCGGTAGTGGTGCCACCGGCAGCAGCGTGAATGCGATTACGCCAGCCAGCGTTACTCCCAGCGTGAGCAGTGTGGTGGCAACCGGACGGCGAATGAATGGTTCGGAAATGTTCATTTATTCACCAGCGGCGCTATCGGTGCGCACCACCACCGGATCCGGTTCCCTGCGCTTGTTGATCCGCCGTGCGAGCTGGTCAAAGCCGAGATAAATGACCGGCGTCGTAAACAGGGTCAGTATCTGCGACACGATCAGGCCACCAACCATGACAATGCCCAGCGGGTGGCGCAGTTCTGAACCGACCCCAGAACCTATCATCAGCGGCAGTGCGCCGAGCAGGGCCGCCATCGTGGTCATCAGGATCGGTCGCAAGCGCAGCAGGCAGGCTTGATAGATTGCTTCGCGCGGCGGCATGCCGAGCTTGCGCTCGGCATCGAGTGCGAAATCGATCATCATGATCGCGTTTTTCTTGACGATACCGATCAGCAGGATGATGCCGATGATCGCGATGATGCCCAGATCGTTTCCTGACAACAGCAGTGCCAGCAATGCACCCACGCCGGCAGAAGGCAATGTCGACAGGATGGTGATCGGATGAATATAACTCTCGTACAACACACCCAGCACGATGTACATGGTAACGATGGCGGCGAGTATCAGCAGCAGGGTATTGGTCAGGGAAGCTCTGAACGCCAGCGCAGCGCCCTGAAAGCCGGTGCGGATGCTGGCAGGCATAGCCATTTCCTGCTGCGCTGCCTCGATCGCCTTAACCGCAGCACCCAGCGAATGGCCTTCGGCGAGATTGAATGAAATGGTGGTCGCCGGAAACTGGCCGATGTGATTAATCGCCAGAGATGCCGGTTTCTCGATCACCGTTGCCACGGCGGAAACGGGAATCTGCTGACCAGTTGATGAGCTCACGTAAATGTCGTTGAGCGCCTGAGGCCCCAGCTTATATTCCGGCTTTACCTCAAGAACCACCCGGTACTGGCTGGTTTGCGTAAAGATGGTGGAGACGAGCCGCTGCCCAAAGGCGTTGTAGAGCGCGTTATCAATCGCGAGCGGCGTCACGCCCAGACGTGCCGCCGTATCGCGATCGATATTGAGATACGCCTGCAAGCCTTGATCCTGCAAATCCGACACCACATCTGTGAGCTGCGGCAGCGTGCTGAGCTTGTCGACGATCCTGTGGGTCCATTCGCTGAGCTCTTCGGCATTGGTGTCTTCCAGCGTGAACTGGTATTGGGTACGGCTGACCCGATCTTCAATCGTCAGATCCTGCACCGGCTGCATATAGAGCTTGATGCCTTCGAGTTTGTCCAGCCGCGGCTTCAGGCGTGCTATCACGCCGGACGCACTGACGGACCGCATATTGTGCGGTTTGAGGTTGATAAGCATGCGACCGCTGTTGAGCGTGGTGTTGATGCCGTCGACGCCGATAAACGAGGACACACTCTCGACGGCAGTATCTTCCAACACCGCCTGTGCTAATGCTTGCTGGCGTTGCGACATGCTGAGAAATGAAACCGATTGCGGCGCCTCGGAAATAGCTTGAATCACGCCGGTGTCCTGCTGCGGGAAAAAGCCCTTGGGCACAAAAATGTATAGCAGCACGGTGAGCGCCAACGTGCCAAACGCCACCAGCAACGTAAGTGCCTGGCGGTCCAACACCCAGTTGAGCATCACACCATACCGGGCGATGATGTTGTCGAACCAGCGACCAGTGACTTTGAAGAAGCGGCTCTGCTTTTCTTCAGGCGTGTGCTTCAGCAGCCGCGCGCACATCATCGGTGTCAACGTCAGTGAGACCACCGCAGAGATGAGGATGGCGACCGCGAGCGTGATGGCAAATTCACGGAATAGTCGCCCAACTACATCGCCCATGAACAGCAGCGGAATCAACACCGCGATCAACGAGAAGGTCAACGAAATAATGGTGAACCCAATCTGCTCGGACCCTTTGAGCGCGGCTTCCAGCGGGGAATCGCCCTCCTCGATGTAACGCGAAATATTTTCGATCATCACGATGGCGTCATCGACCACAAAACCAGTGGCGATGGTCAAGGCCATTAGCGAGAGATTATTGAGTGAGTAGTTCGCCAGGTACATGATGCCAAAGGTGCCGACCAGCGAAAGCGGTACCGCGACGCTGGGAATGATGGTTGCAGCCACGTTGCGCAGGAATACAAATATCACCATCACCACCAGGGCAACGGCAAGCATCAGCTCAAACTTCACGTCATTTACCGACGCGCGGATTGTGACCGTGCGGTCGGTGAGCACCATCAACTCGACCGATGCAGGCAGCGTCGCTGCAAGATTGGGCAGCAGTTGTTTTACCCGATCAACGACTTCAATCACATTGGCGCCGGGCTGGCGCTGAATATTGAGAATGATTGCCGGTGTCTCGTTCATCCA
>JBDTPE010000236.1:0-5050 GCA_039932875.1 Betaproteobacteria bacterium
ACATCGCGGCGTCCGCACTCTTGATCAACGCATCTGCCGTGCGGCCATCTTTCGGGCACACGGCAATGCCAATACTGGCATTGATTGTCAGACGAATCGAATCGTCGCCCACCGTCACTTCGCACGGCATTTGAATCGCCTTGATGAATTTTTCGGCAATGGCGCCGATGGTCTCATTATCTGGACTCTTCATTAGCAAGCACAAGAACTCGTCGCCACCATGACGGCTGACAGTATCGTCTGCCCGGGAGATTTCCTTGAGCCGCTGGGCAATCGTTTGTAAGATGCGATCGCCGACATCATGTCCATGTGTATCGTTAATCTCCTTGAACGAATCCAGGTTCGCTCGATGTCGCGTTGGCGCCAATTTGTCTCTCTCTTTGCCTTCGCCGTTCTTTCAATTATCCACAGCCTATGTGGCAAGTTGCGCTGGTAGCAGCCGGTCGTATTCCTTCTTGACCACCTCGTAACACTCGCAGGTACGCTTCTCCAGCCCGCCACGGTCCAGCACCGTGATGCGGCCGCGCGCGTAGCGGATTAGTCCGGCCTTCTGTAGCTTATGTGCGGCTTCGGTCACGCCTTCGCGTCGCACTCCGAGCATATTGGAGATTAAATCCTGCGTCATCAACAGTTCAAGTGCAGGCAGTCGGTCTAGGCTCAGCAGCAGCCAGCGGCACAGCTGCTGGTCAAGTGAATGGTGCCGGTTGCAAACGGCGGTCTGGGCCATTTGTGTAATCAGCGCCTGTGTGTAGCGCAGCAGCAGGTGAAGCACCGGGCCGGCACGGTTGAATTCATCTTTCATTGGCTGCGCTTTGAGCCGGTAGGCCTGGCCCGCACTTTGTACGACCGCGCGGCTGGGCGTTGAATGCCCACCCATAAACAAGGAGATGCCGACGATACCCTCGTTGCCGACAATCGCAATTTCAGCCGAAGCCCCATTCTCCGTCACGTAAAGCAACGAAACGATGGCGGTGGTCGGGAAATATACGTGCTTCATCGTCCCGCCGGCTTCATACAGAACCTGGCCCAGCGGCATCTCGACTAACTCAAGCTTCGCGCGCCAGCGTTGCCATTCTGGCTCCGGTAGCGATGCAAGGAGTTGGTTAGCTTTGGGATCGGGTAACGCGGACATGTTGATCTCCTTCGGTCGCCATCGGGAGCGACACAAATTCGAGCCACGGAACGCTGTTTCATCGCACATAGCTGTTCACTGATCAGCGCTTACGTTCGGTGGCGCACATGAAGCATACTGTAAATTTTGCTGCGTGAAGACTGAATATTTATGTTGCTTGGCTTGACACGTTTTGAAGCCGCGGCAGAGCAGTTTGGTACCATGTGGAATGGATAAATACAGAATTTCAAGGGAAGAAACCGTCATCGTCGCCAAGCGATTTGCCAAAGAGATGAAGGTCCCGGAAGTGCGCGCTATTGCCGGCGCAGAAGACTGGTATGACGCAAAACGAAACAGCGGTGCGCGAAATGAGCAGGCGCTGCTTGAATACCTGAAAATGCGCTTTCATTGAGGAAAGTAGCTTTTCCCGTCAATGCTTTCCATTCAACGGGCGACCACGATTTTTTATAGAAAAAGAGCCCGGTAACAAGGGGGAGTTACCGGGCTCATTGTGCTGCAAGCACGCTCACGGGGAGGGAGTGAACGTCGCCTCAAGACGCTCAAAAGCGTAAATGAGCATCAAGAGCACTTTCGATCAAAGAGGTGAGACCGTCTGTTCGATACCGAACATAAATATGAATATATTTTTCGGGCGGGGCGATTTTCTGTAGACACGCAGTACGCCGGGACAACTTAAACTGCACGCATTTGCCAATCCATGAATTGTGTACATAAGTTCGACGCAGATAAAAGCCGCGTAGCAACGTACATTTGTGGCGACTATGTTCGTTCCCGCACGGTGTCAATGCAAGTTACCGGCTAACCTGACCTCTGGAACTCGCCGTGGCGTAGATACCGCAATGTCATCCGACGTTGGGACACATGTCAGGCTGAATTCCTGTTTTTCACCGCTATGACACAGGAGTAATACCATGAACCAACTGAATACATTTTCAAATTCACCCGTTAAGGCATCGAGCATTATCGGCACCGACGTAGTCAATCCAAAGGGCGACGACCTTGGCGACATCAAGGAAGTCGTGATCGATCCCCATACCGGCAAGGTCGCGTATGCGGTCGTCTCGTTTGGCGGCTTTCTGAGCATGGGCGAAAAACTGTTCGCCATTCCCTTCAGCTCGTTCAAATACAACGTAGCGAAAAACGAATATGTGCTCGACGTCTCCAAGGAGCGATTGGAGGCCGCCCCGGGATTCGATGCCGACAAGTGGCCAACGATGGCCGAGGAAAAGTGGAATCGGGATGTGTACAAGTACTACGAGCGTCCGCCGTATTGGGAATGATGTTTGCTAATCGGTAGTTGTGCGAGAAATCCCCGGCAATGGGGATTTTTTGCGGTCTCTTAGGCACGCTTACTACACTGCATCACGGGGCTTAGTGCCGCCTTTGGCGATTGGGCTTGATCTCAGCCTACGTGGTTACACCGCAGTCGCCACCGTCTGTCGAGGCGAAAGCGAATATTGATAAGGTGAGCAAATGCGTGTCACCACTGCGAACCGGGACATCACCATAAAGTGCATTACATTCTCTTCGCGATCACTTTGCATGCCTTGGTGGATGCTGGAACTGACATGGGTACCGCTACTTGCACAGGCAGAATAATTCGGCTCGCGCGCCGACACGCAACATCCCGTAGGCATTCGACTACAGATTCTTCAGCGCCGGACCGCTATTGACGTGCGCCACTTCTCCGTAACGTGGGAACTTGAGGTGATTTCCTACCTTCCACTTTTCAGGAGCGACGCAAATGAATCCAGACAATCCGACTTCCGGCAGCAACGCAGCGTCCGCCGCTCCCAACGGTGAGCATATTGCAGCCGTCATTCATCGAACAGACACCGCACCGCTGCGTCACGATTTGTCAGTGGCAGTCAGCCAAGCGAATGAGCATCTCACTCAGGACATCAATTTGCTAGTGAGTGCTGCAGGAAGCCTTGGTCGGGCTGAATTGACGGACGCTGCACAGCGCGTGTCGGCATTCATGGCTCATACCTCGGCAAAAGCCTGCGACATGACGAAACAAGGGAAGGAACAGGCGCGGCTTGCCGGTCAAAGAGCCGGCGTCTACGTCAAAGAGAATCCATGGCAATCTTTGGCCGTCGCCTTGACTCTGGGTTATGTCTTCGCGCGATTGACAATGCGCCGCTAGAAAAACTGTCTCATCCCATCTACCCAACCAAAGGAATACATCATGTTGTACACAATCGCAGTCATCCTCGTGGTCTTATGGCTCCTAGGAATGGTCACCGCATACACGATGGGCGGACTGCTCCATTTACTCCTCATCGTCGCCGTAATCATGGTGGTAATTAACCTGATTAGCGGTCGCAAAGCGCTTTAGCGTCATCACGTCTACGACGTACAGGTGAAGTTGGCGTGTGCGTCGTGACTAGTTCTTGCGGGTGGGCTACGACGCGCGCAACAAAACGCGGAGGCTCGCGACTTAACTTGGCGCGGATTGATTAGCGCGGGAATCATCGGCGCCGGACTGGTTGCAATCCCGGTCTTGGCCGGCTATTCCGCGTACGCCATGGCTGCCGCATTCAAATGGAAAAATAGCTGTGCCTTGTGATGGCGCAGCGCAACTGGGAACCGAAGAGTTTTGCCAACATACGGCGCAAGAAAAAGTAATCGACTATGGCCGCTTTGGAGCGAATTGGGAGTTCAACCGCTAGGACTCTTGTGGCCAACGACCGCTCTGGAGCGAGTTGGACAGTCACTGCGGGTGCCCGCTATGGGTCGAAATGCGACTGTCGTTACGTCTTTTCACACGGGCCAGGTCACACGACGACAGTGTCCAGCAATGATGGAGTTTCACGGCAAACGCATGTAAACAGTCATTCATTGCGCTCAACCCGCGTCCCAGACTGCGCGAACACCCAAGTCGCGGCCAAGCCCACGGACAGATTGCTACGCCGCTCTACCAGTGGGCTCGATTCGAATGCCGCGCGATTGATAACGTCGTACTTGACAAACCCGGCCACCCATATCGGCGCGAAGCGACGAGAAATAGCCACGATGAACTGAGCGCCTGAATAACCGCCCGGTGCCCGATAGGCAGGCCGACCCGGCTTTGCATAGACGGGAGCAACTCCGTAGAAATGATCGTGGTACCTGCCATCAGCAAACAGCGCGCCAGCTACCAGCCCTAGCCGCCATCCCTGAAACGCTTTCACGTCGAGGTTGAGATTGGGATTGGTAAGTACGCCGGCGTTGTGAATCGACCGAAAATCGCTGGCGATGACCGCGCGCAACGGCAGCCTGAGCGCAAGTTTCGAATGCCCGAATTCAGCCAGCGCGACGTTCAGTGACGGACCGATTTCCAGGCTCGGATCGAGGTCAGGCATGCCTTCGCGGGCGGAGTTACCGTCGCTTCGAATCGGCACAGAACCATTGATTGAGACATCGATTTCGGCACGCTCACTCTTGAACAGCAATCCGCGCATCTTTTCCCGGTCGATCTGGAAAACATCACCGCGGTAAATAAAAACGGGCACAGGCAACAGGTAATTGCGTCGATGCGCAGCACCGCGATAGTCCGGGAAACTAATGGCTGCCACGCCAGCGCCCGCTTCCCAGAGCGGGAGTGACTCCGCCTTGACAAGAGCCGAATGGATACAAATGAACACAGCAGTGCAGGCGAAGGTATGGTTAGGATATCTCATAGGCTTTCGGCTGACACGAGAAGCTGGCGGCAGGTCCGCGGCATCAGCACGATTGTTCACAGATCCGGTTACGACTATCGTTTGGACAGTTCGTGGCAAATCCGGCGCAAGCTGCGAGAACGCATGTGGTGTGCCACCCCGGCATAGGCGGCGCTCACATAAAGCACCAGGTAAATATAGCTTTGCAATACTCTTGCATTGGAGGCCATTTGCGGATTCCGTGCCGGTGAAGGTTAAGTTATTTTGCATTCCAAGA
>JBDTPE010000237.1:0-5047 GCA_039932875.1 Betaproteobacteria bacterium
TCCTTTCTCGCAATACCCACCGGCATGAACAAATGCCCCTCACCCAGACGCCGTGCGGCCGTCGACAGCAAGCGAAGATCGTGCGACACCCAGTTTAGTACCCACAGGCCGAGCACCATGGCAAGTAGAGCGGCCACAACTGCCACAGTCGCCGTCCGGGTAACGTTATCGATTACACCGGCCATGAAGTCACTGCGGGGTACAGCTACGACCGTCAGCCACTCCAGGCCGGCGTCGTCGCGAATTGCGCTCACCGACGCATAGACCCGCCCCGCCGGACCATCGAAGGCGCGCGATTGCGCCTGTCCGGACTTTAGTCCGGCCTTAAACATATCGGCGACTTCCGTGTACGTAGCCCGAACCAGCGCATTGCCACTTTGCGACGCGTTCAGCCTGGTGAGCTGACCGTTGGACAAGCGCGTCGAATCATCAGACGAGGACGCAATCAAATCGCCACTGTGTTCCACCACGAACGCCACGCCATTTTGCGATACACGTAGCGCACGAACGAAATTGTTCAACATTTTCAGCGAAACGTCAGTCGCCGCGACGCCTTCAATCTGCCCGGTGGAGTTGAACAATGGTTTGGTTCGGGTTGCGACCAGCTCACCGGTACGTGTATCTACGTAGATTGGTGACCACACCGGCATCTTTTCTTCCACAGCACGCTGGTACCAGGGCCGCTGGCGCGGGTCATACAAGCGCGACTCCAACGTCGCTTTTTCCAACGGCGCGTCGAGACCGGCAAAGCGTTGTATTCCCCGCGGGGTGGTAGCCGAATGGCCTGATCGCCACTGGCCGCTGCCGTCTGGATTTCTGACTACGCCGGCGAATTGTCCCAGCCGATTTCCATAGTAAACGTAGTTGTTTGGATCGGGATTCAGCGAGGCGGCAATCCACAGGCGATTGCGAAGACTGTCGCTTTCCGCCTCCAAGGAGACTGGTGCTTTCATCCCGTCTGGAAAAGCGGCGTCGAGCGCGACTCTTGATCCCACCAAATGTCGATCCACCGCTTGACTGACGCGATTGACCATATCCCGCAACAGTTCTTCCGAGACCGTCGATACCGCCTGGCTTCCTGCTAGATACGACAGGCCACCGATGATCGCGGCCACCACCAACGTAAGCACCACGTAGGGGACTGTCAATACTTGCCGAAGTGAAAGGTGGATGCGGGTCATGTGCGTTCTATTTTTCCGGCGCGCTTTTATCGTCCCGCAACGCGCGGCGAGTTGTGTTTGTCCAATCCAGCCGAACATGATACCGACACCACAAACTTAAGGATAGTGTGAGAAAGTGCGGCCCCGGAAATCATTCATTTGCAATCGCTGATGTATTCGCACCCGTATCTGCGTTTTTGACGATCTGCGGCTGGTCAAGCCAGTAGCGTTGGCTTTGCTGACGGAATGTCGACATCACCGGCTTGCCGTGCGCGTCCCGCGCAAACCTGAGCGTAATAGCTCCCAGTAAATCTGTACGGAAAATGGGAATGTTACGTGCCGCATAGCGATCCATCACCGCGCCATTCGGGTGACGGAAACGACTACGATAGCCTACCGGTATCAGCGCAATCGTCGGCGATACGGCATCAAGGAAAGCATCCGTCGACGATGTGCGGCTACCGTGATGCGGCACGACCAGGACATCTGATTTGAGTACTGCGGGCTCGTCTTCAAATCGTTCCAGCAATTGTTTCTCCGACAGTTTTTCGATATCAGCGGTCATCAGAATGCTGCCGCCCGGTGCGGTAATCTTTAACGTGCAACTGAGATTGTTGGTTTTGATCCCATTGCTGTCATAGGCGTCTTTTTCAGGATGAATGATGTCGAAATCCACACCATCCCAGCGCCAGCTGTCGCCACCACTCGCCATCCATTCGCAGCGCATGATTTCCGTCGCGCCACGCAGGATCTCGCTCTTTTCATCCATCGAAGTCAGCACCCATTTTGGCTTGCGCATATCGATAAGCGACTTGGTACCACCGGAATGATCCTCGTCGGCATGCGAAACCACCAGCGCATCGAGCTCGCGTATGCCCTCCCCGCGCAGATACGGTGCAATGATGCGGTTGCCGGTGTCGGCATCGGGATTCCAGCGCGGCCCAGCGTCGTAAACCAGTGCGTGATTGGCGGTACGTACGACTGTTGCCAGCCCTTGGCCCACATCGAGCAGCGTCACCCATAACTCACCTGGCTTGGGCGAAGGCGGCAGCACCAAAAACATCGGTAGCATCGCCACCGCTCCAACCCAGCGCATTGCCGCGCCGCGCGGCAGTAGCAGCCACACCACACCGATCATCGCCAATATCGCTGTCCATGCTGCGGGAGCGTGCGATTGCCACACCGCATTAGGCAGTTCACTCAGAAATGCGAGTGCGGCGTAGCACCAGGACATCACCAGATGCGCCAATTGCAAAATGAAATCGAATGGTAACAACGCGCCGATCAGTGTGATCGGCACGACGATCAGACTCACGACGGGGATGGCGAACGCGTTCGCAATCGGCGAAATGATCGATACCTCCTGAAACAGCACCAAGGTGACTGGCAATAGTCCCAGCGTGACCGCGATCTGCGTTTTCACCGCACTGGCAACCGCACCAACCTTGCCAGACCGCAGCGCGGTAACGTAGAAAATCATCGCCACACAGCCGAACGAAAGCCAGAAACCAGGCGCCAAGCCGGCCCATGGATCCAGCAAAAGAACAGCCAACACAGCCCACGCAAGGATGCGTGAGGCCGACATACCGCGCCCAAACCAAAGTGCGACTGCAATAGCGGCAAGCATGAAAAACGTGCGCTGTGTGGGCACCGAAAATCCTGCAATCAGTGCATAGGTGAGTGCAGCAACAGCACCCGCCAACGCGGCAGCGCGTTGTGCCGGGAGACGCAGCGACAACGCAGGAACACGCGCCCAAATTCGAAATGCCAGCCAATAGAGCAAAGAGGCGACCATGGTGATGTGAAGTCCTGAAATGGACATCAAATGCCCGGTACCGGTGCGCCAGAAAACTTTCCACTGCTCTGCCGGAATAGCACTTTGTTCGCCGATTGCCAGTGCGATCAGCACGCCGCGATAGGGGTCGTCTTTCAACGCAGCCAGCATGCGCGTTCGCAGGGCCAGCCGCATGCGATCAATCTGATACATGAAGCCGGCCGCGTTATCCGAAAGCTTCGAATTCACGCCCTTGATGCGGATATAGCCGGTAGCGCGAATATTGCGCTCCAGCGCCCACGCTTCAAAATCATAGCCATGCGGATTCATGGTTCCATGCGGGCGTTTCAATCGGACAGTGAGATGCCAACGTTCGCCTGGTGCAATTGCTGGCGGCAACGTAACATCCGCGGTCTTCCGATTGGTCTCTGTGTACCACGTCAGCGAGATGTGGGATGGCACCACAGCAGTTTCGCCTTTTGCGTCGGGCAACACTTTTTCAATTTCGAACTCAAAACGTGTACCGCGCTCGGTCAACTGGGGCAGGCTAGCGATGGCGCCGATGACCTCAATGTCTTTGACTTCCGAATCGTGCGGCAATGAATCGGCCATTCGATTCTCGGCACGCCAATGCGCCCAGCCAAAGCCCGTCCCTGCGCCACCGGCAACGGCAAGCGCTGCGGCCAGCATGGTCGCAACTATTGGGCGGCGCTGTGCCACCAGCCACGCGCATAAGGTCACCGCAATACCGATCGCGGCGATGTGAATGGCGGGAAATTGCGGCAGTACAGGCTGCATTTGCAACGCACTGACGCCAATGAGAAAGCCGAGAATGAAAAGGCGCAAAATGCGGGCTATTAAAAGTTGTTTGGCTGCCGCAAAATGCACGGAGTGATCGGGTGACCCGCAATCTAGTGCAGCATATCGTCACCCGCAGCCTACAACGCGCGGGTCACCGCGATAGACTACTTGGACGACTGAAATGAAACCAGATTACTGGGACGACGCCTGTACCGCGCTTTCCAAGCGGGACAAGGTCATGAGACGGCTTATCAAGTCTTACCCCGAAGCGCAACTGCGCACCCGTGGAGACCCGTTCCAGACGCTGGCCAGAGCCATTGTCGGCCAGCAAATTTCCGTCAAGGCGGCGCAGTCAGTCTGGAACAAGACCGAAGGCGTGGTCGGCAGGATCACGCCCAAAAATATGCTCGCCGCAACACCTGAGGACCTGCGCACGGCCGGCAATTCGCGCCAGAAAATCGCCTACATGCAGGATCTCGCCGCCCACTTTGCGGACGGACGCATCAAGCCAAAGCGCTGGCATTCGATGGCCGATGACGACGTAATTGCGGAGCTCGTGGAAGTCAAAGGGATCGGCGTCTGGACCGCCGAAATGTTCCTCATTTTTTATCTGATGCGCCCGAATATCTGGCCGATAGATGACATCGGACTGATACGTGCGGTGGAAAAACACTTCCACGACGGTGATCGACTGGAAAAAGCAGAAGTGCAGTGGTACTACGAGCGGTTCTCACCCTGGTGCACGGTTGCCACCTGGTATTTGTGGCGTAGCCTGGACCCCATCCCTGTCGAGTATTGATGGCGGCCGAGTTTTATGAACTGGTTTGGGAGGTTGTAAAGCGGATCCCACGCGGCAGAGTGGCAACCTATGGGCAGATTGCCGCGTTGGCTGGCATGCCGAGGCACGCGAGACAGGCGGGCTATGCGCTGGCGGCAACACCGGCGAGCAAGAAAATTCCATGGCACCGGGTCATCAATGCGCAGGGCAAAATCAGTTTGCGGCTTAGGCACTGGGAAAGCGGGAGCGATGATTTGCAACGAATTTTGCTGGAGGCAGAAGGTGTGCTGTTTGATGCCGCTGAGAAAGTAGATTTGAAGCGCTTTCGATGGCAGCCCGCAGCTAAGGTCGAAAAAACGAAAGGCTAATATCGGCGCGGCTTCACAGACATTTCCGCTTCGAGAGCCGCACCAATGCAAGAGTTTCAACTAAAACCGCTCAACGCAGGCACCCATCAGTCAACGTTAACGTTCGCTGCATTTTCGCCGCCAGACTTGGGTCGTGCGTCACCATCACCAGCGCGGTCTTGTATTT
>JBDTPE010000238.1:0-5047 GCA_039932875.1 Betaproteobacteria bacterium
GCGCGCGAGAATGGCCGCGGTGTGTTTTTCCATGCCGAAAGCGTGCCCGAACAGGCGGCTACGCTGGGTCCAGTAGGGTCGACAACTCCCGCGTTGCAATCGGTATCCACCTTTTCTGCTGTCACCACAGAGTCCGTGGACCAGACCGTCGTTGCGGACACGGCGGAAAGCGGCAAACCGTCGCCGGACAAGCCCAAAGCGCCCCCCCGCGGCAAACTTCGCATCGTCAAGTAAATCCTTGCGGGTAATAAACGGATGCATGGCAGACTGGCGCCGTGTTTGCTATCCTGTACGCTCGCCCTTCATCGACTTCGACCAAATCACACATGAGCCAATTGACTGTTGCCGATCTACTCAGTGACAAGGCTCGGCAGACGCACAATAACGCGAAGCGCGCACTTTTCTCAGTTCACCCCGATACAACCGTCGCTGAAGCCATCGCCGCGATGGCAAAAAATGAAATCAGTTCGATGATCGTGATGGAGGCGGATCAAATGGTCGGGTTGATCACTTTTCGCGAGCTTTTGACTGGTCTCAATGCTCATGGAGGCAGTCTGCTGCAAGCGAACTGCCGCAATGTGATGAAGATTAATCCGCCAGTGACCAGGCCAGAGGACAGCGTCGATCATCTGCGCGGACTAATGACCGAATTACATATCACCCATGTTCCGGTGGTAGATCACGGCGTCCTTCAAGGAATTCTCTCGTTTCACGATATCGCCAGAAGTGCCATCAAAGATGTTTCATTCGAAAATCAGTTACTCAAGCAGTACATTAAGAATTGGCCGGAATGAGGCAAGCTTGAACCAAGCAAGCTAAGTCGCGTTCTAACAAACGGGTCGATGAAAAAGCAGAGCTTCAGCGAGGTAGTCGAATTGAACAAATGGAGGTCGCCATGAACAAATATCTCTGTACTTTGGTGCTGGTTTCGATTTGTGGCCTGTTTACTGGATGTTCAACGATCTATTCCCGAATAGAGGGCGACTTCGATGTGGCAACGACCGCATTGAACGATTATCCAGTGAAGATTGTGGCGATCGACGGCACGTATCAGATTGCGCAGAGCGCACCAATAGAACCGGGCGCGCACAATCTGATCCTAACTTCAAAAAAACCGACACATTTCCATAATCGCGAGCAGAAAGCGTTTCCGCTTATGGTGGAACCGTGCAATCGATACTATTTGGCAGCGCGTCACGCCAGCAAGTTGACCGAAGACTTTGAAATGATTGTGCGTCGCGTTGAGCCGATCGCTGGCTGCGATCTTGTGAGCGCAGCATCAAAGTCAGTCGTGGATCTGACTGCTAAGTAAATGATATCGCTTGTCAAAAAATTCGAAATTAGTCAGTCAAGAATAGTCAAATACCAGCTTCCAACAATCCCGCTTGGAATAAAGTCAGTCGATTGCTTCAACACGCTACAGGCAATTACGGTCGGCGTGTTATTTATGGCAACCAGAAGATTGTTACACGTCCGTCCCAACTTGGAAAAGGTACGTTCTGAGACTCTTCACAGCGTTGCGTATCAGCATCGATCAATCGATCGAAATCCGAGACGAAGGCTGGCTAGCTGTAGTTCACGATAATCTTGTTCGAGGCGCATTGACAGCGAAATCCGCGACCGAAATTGATGAGTTACTGTCTGCCACGCTTCTACGGCAGGTCTTTCTGCAAACTGGTACACTTCTCAACCGTAGTGCCGCTCGTAACGTCACAGTTGCTCGTGAATACTGGACTCTCAACGGACATCGAAGTGTCCAATACATCCAAACGCCAACGCAGGTCGAGAACGCCTTTTGGAATTACCAACAGATTAGTATCGGTTTTAAGAAGCAAATGGCGCTGCGCAAAGAGCATCGAGCAACTAAAAGCAAGCTGCCATTCTCAAAGTGGTGCCGCGTGCGTGAGACCTAACAGTGCGTTCAAGTTCACTCCCTTTGGTTTCCGGATGCCGAAAGAGCGCGGCATCTCATACCTTGATCGTTAAACCACGATGCTGCAATTGGCGCATCTAAGATTGAAAGGGGACAGAATGTTTGCGAAATTGACTGGATCAGTTGACCTTGCGCCGCTGCTCTCATTAGAACCTGAGCGTCAAGCTTTGGAACTCGCTTTCCTAGATCGTCTTTCGCGGTTCATAGCGATCAGCAATAATCGCGACAATTTCGTCGAGTTGGCCACAGCGGGAAAGATTCAGGAAATTTTTCCAGATTTGGACAATACGTTTGTAGCGCCTACGCCGATCCCGTTTGCATCGCTTCAACCCTTCAACTATGAACGGTGGGCAAATGAGGAGCGGGGCCCACCGGAAGTTCCGAAGCGATGATTGCGAGGAAGCCACACAAGCGTGTGAAAATCGACGCGCCCGCGACTCTACCAGCATGTGCCATCCAGATGGATTGCCGAATCAGAATTTGCGACTAGTGTTTGTAAGTGTGCCACCACGGCGTGGTTGGCTTTTATTAGTGAGCCACTGACCTAGCGTGTAAACCTTTCCGCAAACGTTCCGGGCCACGTACCGTGAATAAATCTGCCTACCGTTGGCCGTCGCGATAATCCTAGTCAGGCTGCTGCGCGAATCCGACAGCGGGCCACGCTATTCAAATTAGTGCAACGAAGGAATCCTTTCCGACTCCCCGCGAAAACCGTCGCCAGAAGGTCGCCCGCGCCAAAAGCGGTCAAAAAACATTGCCGGTGAAATATTCAGGCTACGGATCTGGGGGCGCACCGACAGGTGCGCTTTACGTGTTGAAACGCACCGGCCCTCCGAAGCGCCGCATCACACTGTGTTGCATAAAGTATGCATAATGTGCATAATGCTGTGCATACATGGCACTAACTGCGACTCAACTATTGCTACTTGCCTCGTTGGCAAACGACTTAAGGGTTGGAGCCATTACTCAGCAGAGTATTGGCCACGCGACTGGCGTTGATCAGTCGCAGGTGAGTCGCATCTTGGCGGGGAAAGCAAGACGCTACTCATCCAATGTGCATAAATTATGCAAGTTCGCGGAAACGCGAAGAGGTGAGGCGCCGGCAACTTCAACTCAAGCCGGTCTGCTTGAAATTCTTCAGAGCTACATGCAAGTAGAAGGTGCCGAAATCGTTGCGCTCAATGGCGTCTTGTCCGCTTTATTGCAGTGGCGCGATACCTGGGGACGAAAAGGATCCAAATGAAATCCGATTTCACACCGTGCAGTCTAGTCATACCTAGCCCACTGCCTGATGAAACCTCCCATAGCCTAGCACTCCGGATGTGTCGCGTTAACGCCACCAACAACGTCGACAGACTTCGATCGGCAATTTACGGCTTTAGTGCTTCGACCAAAGTTCCAATTCACATGCATGGTGGGATACCCCATCTACAGGGAATATTTGACGCAGTGAGTAGTGCCGAGCAAAGGCCGAGTTTCGCAAAGCAGACCGGAATGATCGAACTGTTTCGATCATTCGCTGCACCAAGCGAATTCGCGCGGGCAGAATCCGACCACGTAAACGCACTTGCTGTCCTTCGAAGTAAGTCGCGGGCTATCTTCGTAGAGTCACCCCGGGCATGCATTTTCTGTGTCAGGGATAATCATGCTGAGTTTCAAGTTAGCTATTGGCACCGCAGTCATCAAATTGTCGGCGTCGAATTTTGTGCTCTCCACTCAACGCGTCTGACAAGTCGATGTATTTGTTGTGGCGAAAACCTTGCACATGACCACTTGCCGACACTGCAATGCCCCACTTGCAGTCAGACTTTGACAGAGGACAGTTTGGAAATCGCTGCAGCGCGATCCTCCCCGCACGCGCTCGAGTTCGCACGAGTGATATACGCTGCGTTTACGGGGAAGCTTCCAGCATTGCTTTTGGCCGACAGAATTGCGGTGATCAACGCTGCACTGCAAGCTGGAGTTGATTCAGGGCGATTAGAAAAAATGACACGATTGCCGGCCGAAATTAATAGAGTTTTTGGCCGGAGGTTTCTAAATGTCATCGGCTTGGCGACAGATCAGACGCCCCATGTTGGCTGGCCCGGCTTTCTTCTGTCTGGAAAACACTACGAAAGCGATCCTATTGCCAATGCCCTGGTCATAGTTGCGGCGTGCGGAACACTGGAAAACTATGTCGTTGCAGCCAACGGAATAAAAGCGTCGTCGCCAATTACCCGCCGTACTAATCAGAAGGTACAAAGCATTTGCGGACTTACGAGGCACATTCTAAAGCGGCTAAAAGGCACAGAAACGCTACAAGAAATCGCGAAAGACTCCGGCATTGCGGGGGATTCCATGAGGTACTGGTCACGAACATACCCCGGTTTGTCACGGCTGCGAAAAGAGTCAAGGGTTCGGCAAAAGCATCAGCAATATGAGCAAGAAATAGCCCTCGCAGTTGAGTCAAACCCGAAAGCATCGCGCACGCGATTGTGGCTCAAGTGTCGCAAAGCAATCGATTATCTCTCTAGAAAAACGCCACATAGCCTTGAAGCAATGTTGCCGCCGTCAAGAATTCCTCCTTCTGAATATGTGCACCGACGCCTAGCAAAAAAGAAGCTTGAAAAGGCAGCCAAACAACGAAGCAAAGCAGAAGAAGAAATTGCTTAATAGCATCCGCAACCCTAAGCAGCCGATCACGTTTGACCTTCAATTTTCGTTGCTTCAAACCACATGTCAAGCGCTTCCATTGTGTAATTTCATGATTGCTGATTCAAACGATGAGTCGCTTTTTCCGGTCTACCACCCGTATTGTCGGCCCCCTAGCTAAGATGCCTCCAAGCGAGGTAGGCGTGGCTGAGCGCATTACGCGACTCTATGCGCCACGCTAGCTACTTGCTTCTGATAAGCATACTTATCACAAATAGACAACTACAAAAACGGCGGGGGAGGGCCTTCTAGACGACGATATAAGGGCACGAAGACGCGTTTTCCCTTGGCGTGGGAGGTCCCGCTGACATGGGTGCCGGCACTCAGCTCGATTTAGCGACCTTGAACTTCTTGATCGGGCCTTTGTATTGCGCCATCTCGCTGTCGCAGGTGAGTAGCGTGATTCCCTCGGCAATCGCCTGC
>JBDTPE010000239.1:0-5040 GCA_039932875.1 Betaproteobacteria bacterium
CGGCACCTCACTGCCATGCACGTCGACGATGCGTATTTCAGTAATGAGGCTGGCCCGTCCCGCAGAGCCCAGCAGTTCCGGCTGATCTGCACCGCGCAGATGATCTTCCGGCGTCAGCCCCGTTATGACCGGCGCCATTTCGGTCATACCGTACGCCTGCATAAAACCGGCATTGATGAAACGCGCCATCGCGCGCTGCAACACGGCTACGCTGATCACTGAACCACCATATAGCAGCAAGCGCAGACTGCTGAGGTCGTAGTTGCCCGCATCCGGATGATCGACGGTCAGTTGCACCATGGTTGGTACCAGCACCATGTGAGTCACGCGGTGTTCTTGTACCGCCTGCAGCGTAGCCAGTGGATTGAATGCAGGCGCGATGATAAACGTGCCACCAACGACAGCATTGCCGTTCATAACGAAACCGGCTGCAATATGAAACATCGGTGCGATGAGCAACGTCCGGCCATCGCTCGCTGCCGATCCTTGCGCAACGAGTGCCAGCGCATTGCTCGCCAGATTTTCGTGGCTCAACATCACGCCTTTGGGGAAACCGGTGGTGCCGCCGGTGTACATCACGGCGGCAAGGTCGTTTCCACTGGCCGCAACGTCCACGGAAGGTACGGCATCAGCAAGCAATTGCTCGTAGTTAAACATGCCTTCAGGTGTCTCGCCGTCGCCGGTGTAAATCAGCGTCGTCAATGCTTTGCTTTTGCCACGTAGCTCGGCGGCGACCGACTTGAACTGGTCATCGACCAACAGGATGCGGGTATCGCAATCGTCCAGCGAATAGGCAATCTCGGCGGCACTCCAGCGAAAATTCACCGGATTTACGGCACCGCCAGCCCACCAGGTGCCGTAGTAAAACTCGAGGTAACGGTCGGAGTTGAGCGCCAGCATGCCGACGCGATCTCCGCGCGCCATGCCTAGCTTTTGCAGGGCACCGGCGAACCGCGCGACGCGGTCAGCGTAGAGGCGATAGTTGTGGCGGCGATGGCCGAACACTGTTGCCAGCCGCTCGGGATGGCTCTGCACCGTGCGGTGCAGGCACTGCGTCAGATACAGCGGCATGTGCTCCCCCTATGTTGTTGTGCGGTTGATCAGGCATATTACGCTTCGACTTTTTTGGATTGCAACTCAAGCATTGGAGAGCCTTGTGGAGCATTTTTGGCCGGAAAGGCTCGTAGATCCTCGTGTCTTCGATTTTTTTGAAAACGTGCATCAGCGCAACCGCGCACGCATTGGACTAGCGATGAAATGGCGATTTCCACTAGAATCTAAGGCCGCTTCACATTCAAGAAGTACACCATGAAAATCGACTTCGTTTCTGACATTGCCTGCCCTTGGTGCGCCGTCGGCCTGAATGCATTGGAGATCGCGCTAAAACGCATCGGCAATGACATACCGACGACAGTGCACATGCAGCCTTTCGAACTCAATCCCGATATGGCAAAAGAAGGCGTAGATGCAAGCCAATACCTGGCCAGCAAATATGGACTGAGCGCCACGCAACTGGCGGCAAATCGCGCCAACATCCGCGCGCGCGGCGAAGCGGTCGGGTTTTCGTTTGGAGAGCGCAGCCGCGTCTGGAATACCTTTGACGCGCACCGCCTGCTGCACTGGGCCGGTCTGCAAGACATCGCCAAACAGCGCGCCCTCAAGCACGCCCTGCTGCGCAGTTACCACGCCGAAGGCCGCGACCCATCGTCAACGGAGGTACTGGTGGAGCTGGCACAGGAGGTCGGGCTCGATGGCATCGCTGCGCGAAGCGTTCTGGAAGGCGATACCTACACCCGCGAAGTGCGCGAGGCAGAGCAGTTCTGGATCAGAAACGGCATCAACTCCGTGCCTGCTGTCATCATCAACGACCAACATCTGATTTCTGGCGGCCAACCGCCCGAAGTATTTGAGCAGGCATTGCGCCAAATCGCCAAGGAAGCGCAACACGCACTGACGCAATAGCTGACTTCGCTGACTCACCAATTTCTTTGACCAGTGGCAATCTGCGCGCCTATTTGCGTCGCGCCAACCTAATCCTGTTTGACGCGATAAACCCTGGCATGCCGGATTCGCGATTTTCCACAAGCTGCTGCACATTCGGATATTCGTTGAGCCTGACCATCAGGGCCTCTGCACCCGGAATGGTCGCGAGCAAGTCCAGTCCGAAAAGAATTTTACCTACGCTTGCGCCGAGATCGGCGCTAAACAAAAACAGGATATCGGCGAGTGTGAATTGTTCGCCCGCGACGTAGGGAGCGAACGAGGCGTGGCGCTTCAGCGTAGCGAAGCCGGCAACCAGTTCCTCTTTCGCGTGTGCCTTGATCGCGTCCGGCAACTTGGCGCCGAAAAAAGCTTCTGCAAAACACATCCTCGCCGGTAGCTCAATATAGAGCTCAATCTCCTTCATCAGCGCCCTCACCCGCGCTCTGGCGTAGTGATCGGCGGGCAGCAGTGCTTTGCCAACGCCGCAGTCCTCCAGATACTCCAGAATGACGCTGGTTTCGCTGAGAAATCCTTGCGGCGTTTCTAGACAAGGCACCTTGCCGCGTGGGCTCTTGGCCAGGAACGTGTCGGTCGGCTCGGGATAGGTCAGCATGTATTCGTAGGCGACGCCCTTCTCCATCAACGCCAGTTGAACCATGTTTGCGTAGTTGCTGATGGGGAATCCGTAGAGCTTGAGCATGTTCGTTTCCTCTTTTTTTGCTTTTATTTAAAGAGACACATTCCTGCGACCGACTTGCGCAACCGCCGTACCATTGACAACCCAAGTGTTGGCCTTGGAAATATACTGCCCAGACGGATTTAATTCCAGACCGCTTCCGGTCGAAAATATCGCGGCGCTACTACCGACGGGCATCTGGCCGTTACACAATTCATATGAATACGCGATCACCTCTCCATTTCTTTCAGTGAAGGTGGTACGTCCGGCCACTGGTCATTTCGGACTTTTGTCACTGCGGTCCACTAACCTTAGCCGCGATTTCGTTCACCCCGGCCATTCGACAGCTGACTCTGCTGCACGCCGCCTTTATTTTTTCTTTTTCGCCGCACGTTCCGCGAGCACCGCGGTGTTGGTTGCTATTGCCGCACGAATGAGTTGTTTAAAGGCGGTTGCGTTAAGCCTTTCCCCTTCGCGAATGTCAATTGCACGCCGCACGTTCCCTTCCAGGCTGGAATTGAAAAGTTTCTTCGGGTCTTTGATGCTGGCACCGCGCGCGAAGGTGAGCTTCACTACTTCTTTGTAAGTTTCGCCCGTGCAGACGATACCGTCATGCGACCAGATCGGTGTTCCCATCCACTTCCATTCCTCGACGATTTCGGGGTCTGCATCGTGGATAAGCTGGCGAACATTCGTTAGCATCTCTCCACGCCAATCAGCCAGATCTTCAATGCGCTTGGTGATGTTGGCTGAAGCGGCGGCGCCACCCGGATTACTTTTCAGCTTCATTTTTTTCTCAGCTTGTTTGACACGACAACCCGTCCAATGGCAGCGGGTCGTAAATGGTTTCCGTCCCGACTAGCGCGTTTCCTTCTCATTCACCAACTAAACGTCCGCCACAGGCGTTTTCCCCAGCATCGTCGCCGTCGATGCAAATAGCGATGGCATTCCGCCGGTGTGAATGAACAAGACGTTCTGGTCCTTGCTAAATGCACCAGCGCGCACCATGCCAATCAAGCCGGCCATGATTTTTCCCGTGTAGGTCGGGTCGAGTGGGATTCCCTCCAGTCGCGCCAGCATCTGCACCGCTTCGACCATGCGCTGATTGGGCAACGAGTATTTAGGGCGCCAGTAACCGCCGTCGGTTTTGATCAGGGAGCTTGGGACTTCACCGCGCAGGCCAAGCAGTTTGGCCGTTGCCTGGGCTTCGCGATAGACAAGGGGCTCTTGCACGTCTGGGTCGCGGCTCACGGTAATTCCCGTCAGCGGAATTGACGCGTTGCAACCATACAAGCCTGTCACCATGCCTACATGCGTACCGGAACTGCCGGAACCCACGACAATGTGATCAATGCGCAGTGCCTGCTCGTAAAGTTGAGCAAGAATCTCTTGCACGCAGGCGACATACCCAAGTGCGCCGATCGCATTCGATCCGCCCCCGGGGATGATGTAGCCGCGCCGCCCAGATTGCGTAAGCTCGTCGGCGACCTTTTGCATCTCAGCAGCAAGATCAGACCCGCCGGGGACGACGGTGATGCCTTCGACACCCATCAATCGAAACATGAAGTGGTTACCGTTAGCATCGTCGTTGTAGCTGCCAGGTACGCGCTCTTCGATAACGAAACGACACTTCAGCCCTTCTTTGGCCGCAGCGGCCAGGGTGATACGGCAGTGGTTTGATTGCGGTGCGCCGCAGGTAATCAAGGTATCGGCGCCCTGCGCGAGTGCATCGGCGACCAGGAATTCCAGCTTTCTGGTCTTGTTGCCGCCGGGTGATAGGCCCAGCATATCGTCACGCTTGATGTAAATGCGAGGCCCACCGAGCGCACTCGTGAGGTTGGGTAGAAACTCGATCGGCGTGACAAACGGTGTATAGCGGCGGCGGGGGAAACGAGACAGATCCATGCTGGTGACTTTCGATTGACTAGGGGCGCGGTTGAAGGTGATCAGGTGTCGCGCAGTAGAATTATGTTACCGGATTTAAGTCTTTTGGCCTCCTGCCATGATTTCCATGACTGGTGGTAGTCCAAAGCTTGAAAGCATCACCGTGCCGCAACAAGAGTTCGTGTTGCTGCCGCATACGGGCCACTATACAAACCAAACCATGATAGTTGCCCAGAACATGTTGCTGAAAGAGAGAATCCGTCCTATCGCGATGTGAACCACCGCACATCGCAGCATGAATATCGCATAAGTTCGTGGCATGAACCTTCGCCCTTATCTATACTGCGGCATAGGCAAGCAAACTAGAATAGACATAATGCCGAGATAGCAGTTGCCTTGCGCCTGCGGATTCGCGCAAACTATGCACAGGCAACCATTTAGCCACTCGCTTCTGGAAATGAAAGATGGATACTGAAGAGTCCGACATCGACATCGAC
>JBDTPE010000240.1:0-5032 GCA_039932875.1 Betaproteobacteria bacterium
CAGAAAGAGTCCGGTACCGACATATACGACCGTTTCGCCGCTCACCAGCCCAACCTCCGGTTTTGCAGTTATCGGTTGAGGCGTACTGGCAGCATTCAAAAATGTGACCAGACGCTGCGCATCGTAACCGGCCGCGCCTACGTTATCGTTAATATCGAATCGCCACAAATTCCCCAATAAATCGCCCCCATAAACTTGCAGTGCAGAATTATCGGTATTGGTATTGTTGACGAAGGTCTCGATTTTCGCCAGGCCACTTGGTGTTGTTATTGTGCCAACTCCCGTGCTGATAGTGCGAATAATCGCACCGGTACCTGCATTGAGCACAAACAATCTGCCAACGCCATCACCCGGCACGACGTTGTTATAGCCCGAAGCAACCAGTACCACCCATGTTCCATCCGCTTGCTTCGTTATTTTCGGGTTTCCAAACGAAAGCCCTAGATTGGCGTTGGTAAATTCCCAGAGCAAGATCGGATTTGCCTGGTCAGTAATATCAAGTGCGTAGTAGCCACGCCCGCCCGCCGCCTGACCGCCAACGAGAATCGAGTGCCATGCACCACCGAAATATACGTCCTCCCTGCTGGGCGTTCCATCAAGCAAATACGTATGCAGCGTTGCATAATTTTTATCTGCCAACTTGTACATATTGGGCAGCACGAACGACGGAACATAGGCCCAGCGTTCTTCGCCATCGACTGCGTTGAACGCATGCAGATAGCCATCATTTGACGCCGCATAAACCGTTGCCTTGATGTTCGCGGTCAGTGATTGCGTCGCCTTGAAAGCGGCATAGCCGGCATCGATATAGTTTGCTGTTGGTATCCGTACATAGACCGCCTCCGCAGCAACGATGTCGCCAAGCAAGTAAGCGCGCGTACGGAAATATTTGGTTATGTCAGTACTTGCACCTTCATTGCTGCGGTCGCCACGCAGGAAGTCAACCAAAGGCTGCCCCGCTGCGGCTAACTTGTCAGCGGCCGACAAGCAATTCGTGCCTATCAGGCAAAATTGGGACAGCGTCGCAATATTGACACTTTGGAAATATGCTCTTTCAGTTGCCGTCAGATTAGTCCAGTCAAAGGTCCGCAAGGCAGCCCCTGAAGAGTTGCCGACATAAAGCGTTCGACTGGCATTTACCTCGAGCCGGGTCCGGGCAGACCAATCTGTCGCGGTGGATGGCGCACCGGTGTTCAGGTCGATCTGCGAGCTGGTTAATTCGCCAGTCCAGTCAACTGTTTGGAATGTCGATCGGAATACGAAATTATCGCCCGCGGTAACGTTCGGGCTACTGGTTGCCGCCGCCGCCGCCGCACCGCGCCGCGCTGAAACGCCCGCCAAGGCAGTCGAGATACCGGTCGCAGTCTGTGCGGGGTTGGTTGCGCTGAAATAGCTGCCGCGCCCGTTTACTGCCGCGTGCCACAGATCATCGATATTTTCCGGCTTATCGGCCGCTGGTATTGGCCAGCCGCAGGTGGACCCCGCCGCCTGCCACGAGCACTGCCCGGTGATCGGGTTGGCCAATGCGCCGTTCTTGACATCAGCAAAATCTCCACTGGTATCGGTTTCATATGTCTGTGAAAAAACCATTCGGCCTGGGGCACCAAGGCCGAGCGTAAACGTCGTCATGTGCTGCCACGAAGCGCTGTCCCTTGCAGTTGACGGTACGTTGTTTTGTGTGACATCCGTCCCTAATGCGCCGGTCGCGTTTGACAGCGACGCATCACGCAAATCATTGACGTAGTAATACTCAGCAACGTCAGCGAGCGTATCCGAGGTTCCCGCGATCGCAGGGATTCCAGTTGTCACGGCCGACGATGTTGATGTCGGTGCCGCGACTGTTGTATTCGTGATGAGGACGGGCACGACTGTACTGGAAATAGTTGAATTCACAACGGCGGCAACAGTGGGCGCGACGCCGGTACCCGTGGCAACGGTAGTCGTCACTGTACCCGGTGGCGAACTCGGCGGCGCTACACACGAGCTAGTCGAAGCGCTTCCATTGTTCGCATAAGTCGATGTCCCGGTTGGCGCACCGTTGTCGCTGACTGTAGTCGTGGCAGGGCCGGCAACCGTCGTGATCGCTCCTAGCGTTGTTACTGAGCCCGCCGTGCTCGGTGACGTTGACGATGTGGAAGGCGTGCTGACATCGGAAAGATCGACGCCGTCGACGGTGGTGACTACTCGCGTTACTTTTGCGGTACTGGTCGAGGTAGTTGTTTTCGTCGTAGTCGAGGGATTATCCGTATCCGTGGTTAAACGGGTCACGAGGGACTGAACATAGCGTTGTGGTTGAGTACTTGTGGTGTATCCGGGCTGAACTCTGGCCTGGCACACGAATAAATTAATTCCGCCACTGTTTGTCGCTCCGCTAACGGCACTGCAGTTCGACGTACCGGTTGTCGAATTATTTGCGTAAACGCAATAGCGCACACCATCAGTGTCGATCTGACATGCAAGGCCTGTGCCCGGCGAGTTGCTGCTTGATGTACCGCGACAAACGAAAATGCCCCCGGCGCCGACCGGCGAGCAGCCCCCCCCCGTTGTCGGGGTACTGTCGGTGGTCACACACCACGTGCGCCTGGCGCTGCCTGATCCGGCGTCGTTCACGCAACTTGAGGGATTGGAACCAGAGCCAACCGAACAACTGGGCGCCGCGCTGATTGTCGACCTCGTACGATCCCAATTTGTTTTTGCAGTCGTGTCCTGCGTTGCGCGTTTGAGTGTGGTTGTGGTGTTACCTGCCGTACTGGTATTGGTCGTAACCGTATTGGTTACCGTGGTGGTGACGACTTTCGACTTGGCAGGTGAACCCCCGTCAAAAAACGGTCGCGCCTCGCTGCCATCTTGATTGCCTACTGCAGTGGTTCCATCGAGCTTGAAACCGGCATTGCCATTCCAGAAGCCGTCCGTGGACAAGATCGTGAAATTTTGCTGGCAGGAATATTGGATGGGATCCGTGACGGCGACACCGTAGATACTCGTTTTCTTCCCGGCATAAATTCGACCGGCATTTGAAAGCGACTCACGCAATGGCGTGGAGTTGCCGGGGTTTGCCCCATACAGTTTTGCGTACCACGCCGCTTTCTGCGTGGAGTCGAACTGCGCGAAGTTCAACCAGCTGGGATTGACGTTATTGTTGATCGTCATATACGCAACACGATAGCGATCATCAATCGGTGAGAAGGCAGCGCCCGCCGACGTTTTCATCATCTGCATACGCGTACGGTAATAGCTGTACCAATTTGCGAAATTCTTGCGCTCGTCGGTGGCACCCGGGCCAGACGTTGAGCTTACGACCACCTTTGTAAATACCGCTGAGCCTGGAGCCGAACCAATACTACTGTTGCATTCTTTGTAAAAAGTACTGGCAGTGCTGTAATAGTTTTTCAGTACGGGTGTCGTTTGCGCCCCACTATACGTGTAGTAATAGGCAGCTTGTGCCAACGATCCATCACCCGCATCAAAAAGGCTGCTGAGATTTGACGTGCCATCGGAGAGCTTGAAACCGTCATTCCATGCGCCGGTAAACGTGGAGTTGGCAAAAAACGCGCCTGCCGCCGTAACAGCAGGACTGTAGGTCAGGGTGGGGTCGTAATAGACGCCGTTACATTGTGAGGAAACGAACCCGTACTTATTCTTGAAACCGTTCACGACGTCCGGCATGTACAGTGAATCCATACTGCCCGAGTCATCCAAAACAAATAACACATTTGGGCGGACCGAGACCGAGGGCGACGTCACCAAAGGCGCATTGGCGATGTCGGTGACTGCCGCGTTTCCGCCTATGCCAACTAATAGCCCTAGTGCCAGCGAACTTGCTCGCAGTAGACGTTGTGCGACAGATGTGCGCAGTGGATGGCGACTGTTTCTCATGTGATATTCCTTTGGTTCGCTATAACGCGATGACGCTTTGGACGAAACTTACCGTGTTTCGCGGTCCGACGATTTTTGCAGTGACCCGGTAATACACTTCACTTGACCGCTGCAAGCCGACAGTTCCGCCGCCCTTGCTGCTACCTTCAGAACTGCCAGCCGACTGCGGAACCGAACACAGTGCGCCAGGTACTGTTGAGAGACCTGCCTGATTGCAAAGGCGATGAATGACGTATGACACTTGATTGCCGGTTGAAGTGTCCAGCGGTAATGAGACCACCTGGCTATTTGATTCAAGCGTCTCGAAATACTCCGCCCATGTCTGACCTGATGGATCACCACGCACGGCAAAATATCCGTTATTGGTGTCTGTTGCAGTTAGTTTTGTCGACGGCCCGGCGAGCACCCAGCCAATGCCAGTCTCAAGACCAATCTCTCCCTCGCTGGTCGCGGACTGCTTGAATGCCAGATTGCCGGCAATGAGGTTTGACGTATCGACCGACCTTACCAGCGCGACACCGGCCAATGTCATCGCGACCAACATGATTAGCGCCATAAACAGCACTACGCCTTCTTGCGACCTGCGAAATCGCGGTGAAGGAACCCTGCGAAATTGACTGCTTAACATCCCGATCCTCCTGCTGCATATACGGCGTTGCGGATTGGCACAATCGCCTGAAAGGTCTTGTAACGATATTGCTTCCAGCTAGCATCCGCACTCAAATTAATCAATGCCGCGACTGGGTTGTCAGTGGTCACGGTATCTCCCACCCAGGTTGGCGCGGGCGCACCGCCAGTGACACCGGTAACGTCGGTTTTTTCAAATTGCGGGTTACGGGCGACCAATACCAATCGGATAGCGCGTATTTTTATTAAATCGCAGGCCGACGGGCTTGCCGGCGGTGCCGATGAGCCTATCTGCGTCCATTGGTCCACGCTATCTATCGCAGTGGCCGTCGTGTCGCGTCCGTATTGCGCGCGAAGCCCCACGATATCATTGGCGATAGGAATCCAATTGGCGGCAGTCGCACAGGCTGTGGTGACAAAATCACATTGCGTTAGCGCGCCCCCGCGAATCGCGTAGCCGACGGCCCCCACGGTTTGGCCCAGGTTGTAGACAACGCCATTGGTCATGCCGGCAACACCTGTTTGAACC
>JBDTPE010000241.1:0-5022 GCA_039932875.1 Betaproteobacteria bacterium
ATGATCGCCGCCCATTCGAGCGCCCCTCAAACGATGGACCGCCCCCGGGCACCGAGCCGCCGGCACTGCGTCCGCCGCCCATGCGTAAAGTGGACGTTCTCAATTTCCAGACGCGAGTACTGCTATTGACGGCGGAGGGCCAATACGTGATCGGCAATCCCGCTGTCCCGCGCGATTCCCCTTTCGTCGCCGTGAAAAGCCGGGGCCAGACGGTAGGCAAGCTGTTGCTTGCACCGTTGCCGGAACTGCAGAGCGAGGCGGACGTCGCGTTCGCACGCTCACAAACGCGGCACACGATGATTGCAGCCGGTGCTGTTTTGTCTTTCTCATTGTTGCTCGCGTGGCTGTTTGCGCGCTGGTTGCTCGACCCCATCCGCGCACTTAGTGCCGGGTCGCAGCGGCTGGCCGCAGGAGACTACCGGACCCGCATCGACGTGAAACGCGGCGATGAATTTGGCGCACTGGCAACAGACTTCAATCGGCTCGCCGATGCACTTGAGCGCAATCAGCAGGCGCGCCGCGATTGGGGTGCCGATATCGCGCATGAATTACGCACGCCGCTGTCGATCCTGCGTGGCGAAATCCAGGCATTGCAGGACGGTGTGCGGCCTGTCAGCGCCGAGGCGCTTGCTTCCCTGCAATCGGAGTGCGACCGATTGACATCGTTGGTCGGCGATCTATACCAGTTGGCACTCTCAGACGCGGGCGCACTGGAATATCGTTTCGTGGAAATGGATCTCGGCGCAGTGGTAATGGATGCAGCTGACGAACATCGTCGCACTCTGACGGACGCGGGCCTTACGCTGGAGATCGAGTCGATGCCAGCCAGCATGAAGGTGCGCGGGGACGAACAGCGGCTATCGCAAATGCTCGGCAATCTGCTGGTTAACGCCCGCCGCTACACCGATTCGCCAGGCACGATCCGCATTCGCGCCGCTCGCGAAGGCAACAATTGGATACTCTGCGTTGAAGATTCTCCACCCGGCGTGCCGACCAATCTCCTGCCAAAACTGTTTGATCGGCTGTTCCGCGTCGAAACATCGCGCACCCGCGCCGCCGGTGGTGCCGGGCTGGGCCTGGCCATATGCCGCAATATTGTTGAAGCACACGGCGGAAATATCGACGCCGGCGCATCGGCGCTTGGCGGACTCGCGATCACCGTAAGCCTGCCGGCAATGGTCAAGCCATGAACAAGGCGCGCCGCATCATGATCGTCGAGGACGAGCCCAAGTTAAGCTCGCTCCTGCACGACTACCTGATCGCTGCCGGGTACGAAACAGAAATTCATGCCGAGGGCAGCAAGGTAGTCGAGTCCGTGAAAAACTCACCGCCGGATATGATGCTGCTGGACCTGATGCTGCCGGGCAAAGACGGCCTCAGTATTTGCCGCGAAGTGCGCGCTTTTTCCACTATACCCATCATTATGCTTACTGCCAGGGTCGAAGAAATTGATCGATTACTGGGTCTGGATCTCGGCGCAGACGATTACATCTGCAAGCCGTTCAGTCCGCGCGAAGTGGTGGCACGCGTCAAAGCGATCCTGCGCCGAGTCGGGCCCGAGGCTGGCGGCGCCGCACCGATCGAGCTCGATCAGGACCGCTTCACCGCCACCCTTTCTGGAAAATCACTCGGCCTCACACCCGTCGAGTTTCGCCTGCTCACCACGCTCGCTGCGCAGCCGGGCCGCGTGTTCTCTCGCAACCAGTTAATGGACATTCTCTACGTCGATCACCGTATCGTCAGCGACCGCACCGTCGACAGTCACGTCAAAAATCTGCGGCGCAAGATCACTGATGCGGACGGCAGTGAGGAGTGGCTACAGTCGATTTACGGGGTTGGGTACAAGATTGAATGGTGAAACTCAAGCGCTGGCGCGGTGTTGCAGACCTTTTCTGGCTGCAAGCCTTTCTGGATAAGGAGGTTTGGTAGCACCCGAGTTTTGCTTGTTCACGGACTGCAAATAGGGCCGGAAATAATCCGCTTCAGCCTTCCGTATTGCGCATCCAGTCCGCCGTCTGGAAAAACGACTGCACCAGCCGCTTACGCAAGCCTTCATCCAACCCGACATCTGCCATCGCCCTGGTCATGCAACTCATCCATTGATCGCGCTCGGACGAGGCGATAGCAAACGGTAAATGCCGCGCGCGCAGACGTGGATGGCCATACTCCTGTTCATAAAGCGGCGGGCCACCCAGCCAGCCCATCAGGAATTTGAACAGTTTATCGCGTGAACCATCGAGTGTTGGTGGATGCAATTTGCGGATACCGTAATAGTCTGGATCCTCATCCATCAGGTCATAAAAGCGGTCGACCAGCTTTCGAACAACGGACTCGCCACCGGCAAGGTCATAAGGTGTCAGGGGATGTCGCGGTTCGTCGATTTGCATGGCGCGATTGTAGCTGACCCGGCGTGTCTGTTTCGTCGCTGCGCATCGTCGCTGGCATAATGTAAGCAACTCAAAAAAAGCCTCATGAAAAAGTACCTCGCACTCAAAATAGATGTAGATACACTCAAGGGAACCAGGGTCGGCGTGCCGGCCTTGATCAGTCTGCTGAAGAAGTACCAGGCTGGTGCAACTTTCCTCTTTAGCCTTGGCCCTGATCACACCGGTCGAGCGATCAAACGCGTGTTCCGCAAAGGCTTTCTCGGCAAGGTCAAGCGCACCTCGGTGGTTTCCCACTATGGCTTCCCGACATTGCTCTACGGCACCTTGTTGCCGGGGCCGGATATCGGCAAGCGCTGCGGCGACATCCTGCGCAGCACGCGCGACGAAGGCTTTGAAGTCGGCATCCACACTTGGGATCACGTGAAATGGCAGGACAACGTCGAGCATGCAACAGCCGAGTGGACGCAGCACGAAATGACGCTGGCACAGGATCGGTTTACGGATATTTTCAAATCGCCGGCGCGAACACACGGCGCAGCGGGCTGGCAGATGTCTCGCCACGCGCTGCGGCTGACGCAAGAAATGGGCTTTGACTATTGCTCCGATGGCCGTGCCGCGTTGCCCGATGCGACACCGCATTTTCCGGTCTTCGAAGGCGAAATCATCGATTGTCCGCAGCTACCGACCACGCTGCCTACGCTGGATGAACTGATCGGCATCGACACCTGCACGGAAGCCAATGTGCATGAACACCTGTTGGCCGCCACCCTAATGCCGCAGCGAGCGATTGACGCATCACGTGAGCCGATGACTGCGCATGTGTTTACGCTGCATGCGGAGCTCGAAGGCATGCGGCTACTCGCTACGTTTGAAAAACTCCTGTTCGGCTGGCGCGAGCAAGGCTTTGAACTGGTGGCAACTGAGACGATCTACAGGAATCTGGACCGGATTCACTTGCCCTACTTTGCCGCCGAGCGTGGCACCGTGACAGGCCGTAGCGGGACATTGCTGACGCAGGGAAACCCGTTCCTATCCGTGTTGCCTGAATTCGCACAAGCCGCCTAGAAAATCACACGCAATCTAAAACAAGGAGGTTCACATGACTGGAAACCCAATCGCCGATTTCGAAGTCCCTGCCACCGGCAACCAGCGTTTCGCCAGCGTTGCGTTCCGGGGTCATCCTTATGTCATCTATTTTTATCCGAAAGATGCGACCCCCGGCTGCACGATTGAAGGCCAGCAATTTCGAGACCTGCACCAGCAGTTCATCGATGCCGGGGTGAAAGTCTTCGGCGTATCGCGAGACACCGTGGCGAGCCATGAGAAATTCAAGGCCAATATGCAGTTCCCGTTCGACTTGCTTTCCGACGGCGAGGAGAAAATGTGCAAACTCTTCGACGTAATCAAGGAGAAGAATATGTATGGCAGAAAAGTGATGGGCATCCAGCGCTCCACATTCCTGATGGGCGCCAAAAACGAGGTTCTCCAGGAGTGGCGTGGCGTGAAGGTAGACGGGCACGCCGCGGCGGTGCTGCTCGCTGTTAAAAGCGTCACAAAAAGCGTGTCATAATGATTTTGAAGTAGCGCACACCAACAACGACACGGCATTCAACCCATCACACGCATCCACGATTTGAGACCACACACTTCGATAAGCCCTCTTTGAGCATTTAGCTCCAAGAGGGTTTTTCGCTTTTGAAGTGCATCTTTTGATTGTTCATAGAGGAAAACGACTTGGCCCCCAGACCCGCAAACAGCAAAGCCCCCTCCCCTAAAGTCAGCACCACCAAGATATTCGTGCTCGACACCAATGTTTTGATGCACGACCCGACATCGCTGTTTCGCTTTGAAGAGCACGACATTTACCTTCCGATGATCACCCTGGAAGAGCTGGACAACAACAAGAAGGGCATGACCGAGGTTGCTCGTAACGCGCGCCAGGCGACGCGATTCCTCGATGAAATCGTCTCGAGCCAGGAAAGCGACATCGAAAACGGGGTGCCGTTGAAGGATCTCGGCACCAAGCAGGCCTCCGGCCGGCTGATGTTGCAGACACGACCGGTCAGCCTTGAGTTTCCAAGCGCATTGCCCGATAGCGGCAAGGCGGACAACCAGATTCTGGCGGTTGCACTGGATCTGCAACATCACAATGCCAAGCGCAGCGTGGTGCTGGTTTCCAAAGACATCAATATGCGCATCAAGGCGCGTGCCATCGGTGTGGCGGCCGAGGACTATTTCAACGACAAGGTGCTGGAAGATACCGATCTTCTTTACACCGGTATGCGCGAGCTGCCCAAGGATTTCTGGGACAAGCACGGCAAGGACATTGAATCGTGGCAGGAGCACGGACGGACGCTTTACCGTGTCAAAGGCCCGCTGATTTCGACATTGAGCGTGAATGAGTTTGTTTATCAGGATGACGACAAACCCTTCTACGCCATCGTCGCAGCACAGGAAGGCAAAACCGTAGTCCTGAAAACGCTCAAGGACTATACGCACCAGAAGAACAATATATGGGGCGTTGTTGCGCGCAATCGTGAACAGAATTTCGCGCTGAACGTGCTGATGGACCCTGAGGTCGATTTTGTGACACTGCTCGGACAGGCCGGTACCGGCAAGACGCTACTTACGCTGG
>JBDTPE010000242.1:0-5019 GCA_039932875.1 Betaproteobacteria bacterium
AGACGCAACAAGGAACCGGGAACCAGAGGCAACGTCATCTGGGTTGAGGGTTATGAATCGATTTGCGCGGGTCTCATATCGGGCGCTGCACTGATGGGCATCGGTAACGCCATCGTCAACGTAATGCTTTCGTAGTCAAGGGTTGCCCTGAAATGCAGTGAAGTCGATTGCGATAGCTATAGATTCCAGCAGCTACATCCAATATCGACGTACCTCGCGGACCGAAAACGGTCCAAGATGCGCGCCGATATTGGAGTTTCAAATTCAGGTGAAGCGCCTAAGCCGCAGAAGTCAGCGGTGTGCGACCGCTAACTGCGCCGCCTTCGTCCTCCCAAGCATTTACGGCCTCCTTTGCCAGTTTCTTGGTGATGCGCTTGCGATGCTGTGCGCTAATGCCCTGAGCGTAGTTCGCAAGCAGAATTGTGCCAATACCAACCAACACCGCGCCGGCGATTCGAGCGTTACATTTCATGTGATCTCCAGTGGAACAAAATCGAAATAAGATGCTGCGCTGTTGGTGGTCGGTTGTTTATCGGCCAATATCCGACCGTTCGGTAGGACTCGCCCTACAAAAATGTTACCGCGATGCATAGCTCGCCGGAATGACCGTCGTTGGCAGCGGCTATGTGCGCTAGCAAACAGTCGGCGGATTTGGTCTGGTGCAAACTGAAACCTGATATCGACAAACACCAGATGAATACCAACACACAAACGCTCCACCAACTCGGGCAGCGGCTTTGGCTCGACAATATCAGCCGACCGCTGCTTACCAGCGGCACGCTTGCCCGTTACATAGCCGATTTGTCGGTGACGGGCTTGACCTCGAACCCGACCATTTTTGAACAGGCTATTGCGGCGAGCGGCGCTTATGACGAAGACATTAGACGGCACGCCGCGCTGGGTGAATCTGACGAGGGCATATTTTTCGAACTCGCCCTTGACGACTTGAAGCAGGCCGCGGATCTGTTCCGGCCAATGTTCGACGTGAGCGATGGGCGGGACGGCTGGGTCTCGCTGGAAGTTTCTCCGCTACTTGCGCACGACGCGCAAGGCACAATCAGGGCTGCCGCGTCGCTGCATGCAAGCGCAGCGCGGCCAAATCTGTTCATCAAAATTCCCGGCACTGCAGAGGGCATCGTCGCGATCGAGCAATCAATTTTTGCGGGCATACCGATCAATGTCACGTTGCTTTTTTCGCCCGAGCAATACCTGTTTTCCGCTGCGGCCTATATGGTTGGTCTGGAACGGCGACTCGCCGCCGGTATGAACGTCGCAGTCGAGTCGGTGGCCTCGCTGTTTGTTAGCCGTTGGGACGTCGCGGTGAAAGACAGGACGGCGGTAACGTTTCACAATCGGCTCGGCATCGCCATTGCCATGCTTACCTACCGCGCACATCGCGAGCTACTTGCCTCAGACCGGTGGCAGAAACTTGCCGCCGCCGGTGCACGACCGCAGCGGCTGCTTTGGGCCAGCACCGGTACCAAGGATCCCGCCGCGCCTGACACGCTCTACATCGATGCGCTCGCCGCAGCGGACACCATTAACACCATCCCCGAAAAAACCCTGCTCGCTTATGCCGATCACGGTGCCGCGAGTGCGACATTGCCAGCCGATGGCGGCTATGCGGAAAATGTCCTCGAAGAGTTCAGGCGCGAAGGCATCGCCGATGAAGCACTCGCGGTGCAACTGCAAACGGAGGGCGTCGCGGCATTCGCGAAATCGTGGCGCGGATTAATGACGCGCATTGCGGAAAAACGCTTATGAGCGTACCGGCACCGCTGGAGATTTCCGTATCATCGTCAACTTCGTCAGTGTTGACAATCAACGGCGGCTCGTCAAGCATCAAGTTCGCGCTGTATGCCGCGCACAATCCGCCGCAACTGCTAATGCGCGGCCGGATTGAAAATATCGGGTCAGCGGGTGCCAGTTTTTCGACGCACGATGGTATCGGTCGTGAGATCTCAACGCAAGTCGTCGAAGCCCGTGATCACCACGCGGGCGTGACGGTGCTAATGAACTGGCTCGAACAGAGCGCGCAACCTGGCATGGGTGAACTGATCGGCATCGGCCATCGCATCGTGCACGGCGGACCGCTTTACCATGCGCCACAGCGTGTTACCTCCCGATTGCTGCGCGAGTTGCAGCAGCTTGCCCCGCTGGACCGGACACATCTTCCACTGGAAATCCGGTTGATCGAAGCGTTTCAGCAGCGTTTCCCGCATCTTTCACAGGTTGCCTGTTTCGATACCGGCTTTTTTCACCATTTGCCGCACCTTGCGCGCTTGCTGACGATCCCACGCCGCTATGGTCTGCAGGGTTTGCGCCGCTATGGATTTCATGGTTTGTCGTATGAGTTTCTGATGGGTGAACTGGTCCGAGTCGAGGGGGCGAACGCCGCTCAGGGCCGCATCGTCCTGGCGCATCTGGGCAGTGGCGCCAGTCTTGCTGCCGTGCATATGGGCAAGCCTGTTGATACCAGCATGGCGCTGACGCCGGCATCTGGTGTGATGATGGGAACCCGTTCGGGCGACATTGATCCGGGTCTCCCCTGCTATCTTGCGCGTACCGAAGGTATGGATGCGGCGCAATTCGACGACATGGTCAATACAAAATCCGGGCTGCTCGGCGTGTCCGAAACCAGCGGCGACATTCGCGAACTGCTAGACCGGGAAGTTGATGACCCGCGCGCGGCCGACGCGGTCGCATTGTTCTGTTACCAAATCCGCAAATGCATCGGCTCGTTTGCGGCGGCGCTAGGCGGGCTGGACATGGTCGTATTCAGCGGTGGCATCGGCGAGAACGCCGCCATTGTTCGTTCGCGAATTTGCGAGGGGCTGGAGTTTCTGGGCATTGCGCTCAATGCCGAAAGCAATATGCAGAGCACTGGCGTGATCTCAACCGATGCCGCACGCGTCAAGGTCCATGTAATCCGCACCGATGAAGAATCGGTCATTGCCGTTGCCACCTGCGCCCTGCTTGGCAATGCCGAAAGACAAGTAACGGCCAACTAATTTCCGCAGCGAGCGGGGCGGGAGTAGCCGGCTAAACGAAATTCGACATCTGTACGACAGCGCACAGACGGGCGCCACGCCGCCGCGCAAACTGCCCGAACTCAGTCAATGTGATAGATCTTGTTCAACTGTAATCGGCAATGAGTTCAACGCGACACCGTCCTACAGGCTAACGCATGGATGTCCGATATTCCGAAAGGTTGAAATCGCCAAACATACGTCCAGGCAAACGTAGTCCCATTGGTCGTCTTTGGCCGACGGTGACCTAACCGCTTCGGCCAAACGAAAATTTCCAACCGTCAATACAACTCTATCCAATAGGATCCCATGAAAAACACCAATGCCATCAAACACATTTCAGCCGCCATAGCGCTGCTAGGATGTGCCGTTTCACTATCCGCCGCTGCACAGACCAGCGCTTTTGACACTGGTCGTAGTGACGTCAACCCTTCCTGGTACATCCTGCCGAGTATCGACCGGATCACGCCGGACAGCCGATTTGGCAGTGACCATCGCGGCAACGGCTATGGCTTGCGGTTTGGTAAGCCACTGTCACCGGCATGGGATCTTCAATGGGGTGCCAGTTTTGAGCGCCAGAAATTTGGCGGCAGACGTTACGAGCAAAAGACCATCGGCGCCGATGCGCTATACATGTTCTCGCGCAATTCATTTCGTCCATTCATTCTGCTCGGTGGTGGCGCAGAAAATGACAAGATCAATATTTACAGCCGCAGCTTCCAGACGCAGCGCACTTCACCATTTGTAAATGCCGGTCTCGGTTTCCAGTTCGATTTCAGTGACCAATGGGGCATGCAGGCCGATTTGCGCCGTGGCCACACCTTTATTCGCGGCGGCAACAATTTCGGTTTCGATAGCGCCAACACCACCCGTGGCACTATCGGCGTGGTCTATCGATTCGACAAGCGTGCGGCACCATTGCCGACTCGCGTCGTTACGCCCGAGCCTTCTGCACCAGCGACCCCCGCCGTCGTGGCAACCCCCCCTGTTGTCGCGGCACCGTCACCTACGCCAGCCTCGCCACCGCGTTTTGAGCGTGTGACGTTGTCGGCAACCGAGCTATTCGCTTTTGATCGCTCAAACCTGAGCGCACCACAGCCTAAGCTCGATGAGATCGCCGCGCAACTCAGCCGCAACCCGCAAGTAACCAATATCACGGTGACTGGTTACACCGACCGGCTCGGCAGTAATGCTTACAACATGAAACTGTCGCAGCGACGTGCCGATACGGTGAAATCGTATCTGGTCAGCAGAGGTGTTGCTTCAAATCGCTTGAGCGCGATTGGCAAAGGCGAGAGCAATCCGGTGGTTCAATGCAACGACAAAAACCGCATTGCGCTTATCAAGTGTCTCGAGCCAAATCGTCGCGTGGAAGTCGAGCAGATCGTCATTGAGCGCCGCGTACAGTAATCGGCCATCTTCGTTGCCGCATGAGTAGCGCAAGCTTCAGCCCGCCCACTAAAGCCAGTGGGCGGGCTGGCGATTCCTCAGTCCATCAAACGCCGCTGAACCGATGATATGACTCGAATTCCGGTTCCCGAGTCTGCCTCCGTGAAATACGCCGGAGGACCCCCGCAACCTCGCAAGCCATTTTCGATGATTCGCGAGTTTCATCTCGCCGATTGGTTCACGCTAGCCAATGCGGTTTGTGGCATGGGCGCGCTGTTCGCGACGATGTCGTATATCCAGCTAAACAGCGTCCGGCATATTTATTTTGCGTGTGGCTTGGTGTTGGCCGCGCTAGTGTTTGATGTCATCGACGGACGTGTCGCCCGCTGGCGCCAAAAGACCTCTGCCATGGGCCGCGAACTCGATTCGCTTGCCGACGTGATTTCCTTCGGCGTGGCGCCAGCCATCATTGCCTACGGCTGTGGTATGAGCGGTTTTTTTGATCGCATCGTTCTTGCCTTTTTTGTCGCCTGCGGCGTTTCGCGGCTGGCCCGCTACAACGTCACCGCCGAAATGCTCTCTGACGGCAGCGACAAAGTGC
>JBDTPE010000243.1:0-5005 GCA_039932875.1 Betaproteobacteria bacterium
GTCGATGAGGTGGAATTTCATCCGTCGTATCACGTGCTGATGGAGATGGCGATTCGCGCCGGGTTGCATGGCACTGCATGGGGTGAGGGCGGCGCCCCGCACACCGAACGCGCAGCCGGTTTCATGATGTTCACTGAGCTCGAGCCGTCCGTCCTGTGCCCGATCTCCATGACCTATGCCGTCACCCCGGCCCTGCGAGGCAACCCGGCCATCTACAGCGAATGGGCACCCGGCCTGATGGCCCGCGACTACGACCCAACCCTCAAAGTCTTTCGCGACAAGCCCGGCCTGACCATGGGCATGGGCATGACCGAAAAGCAGGGCGGCTCGGACGTGCGTGCCAACACCACGCGCGCGCACCCCGTCGGTGGGGGTGGGCCGGACCAGCTCTACGAATTGGTGGGCCACAAGTGGTTTATGTCGGCACCGATGTGCGATGCCTTTCTGGTACTGGCTCAGGCTGAGCGCGGTATGTCGTGTTTCCTGCTGCCCAGGTTTGCACCGAATGGCCAGCGCAATGCGATCCGCATACAGCGTCTCAAGAACAAGCTGGGCGACTGGAGCAATGCCAGCTCGGAGGTCGAGTTTCATGGTGCGCTGGCATGGATGGTCGGCGAGGAAGGGCGCGGCATTGCGACCATCCTTGAAATGGTCGCCCTGACGCGCGAGGACTGCATGATCGGCTCGGCGGCCATCATGCGTCAGGCGCTGGTACAGGCAATCCATCATTGCCGCCACCGCAAGGCGTTCGGCAAATTCCTGATCGATCAGCCGCTGATGCAAATGGTTCTCGCGGATCTGGCCATCGAGTCGGAGGCGGCAATGGCTTTTTCACTGCGCGTCGCCCGTGCCATCGATGCCTCGCCACGCGATGCCGAAGCGGCGGCATTTGCGCGTATCGCAACGGCCATCGGCAAATACTGGATCTGCAAACGCTGTCCACCATTTGTCAACGAGGCACAGGAGTGTCTTGGCGGTGCGGGTTACGTTGAGGAGTCAATCCTGCCCCGCCTGTATCGGCAAGCGCCGTTGAATTCGATCTGGGAGGGCAGTGGCAATATTCAATGTCTCGATGTGTTGCGCGCGTTGGCGCGCGAGCCCGCCACCCGCGAAGCCGTGTTTGCCGAGTTTGAACGGGTGAAAGGCGCCAATACTTTGCTTGATGCCGAAGTCGACGCAATCGGTGCACAGCTTGCCGATTCGGCAGACCTTGAGAAACGCTCGCGACGTTTGGTTGAACGCTTGGCAGTGGCCCTGCAGGCGGCGACCTTGTTGGGCGCCGAAGATGCGCTGGTGGCTGACAGTTTTTGCCAATCCAGACTCTCAGGTGACCGGGGTGCAACATTTGGCACGCTGTCCCCAACATTGCCGCTGGAGCAGTTGATCAGGCGGGCGTTCTGATCACGTCGCCTGTTTCTGCTGATTGACGCGCGCTACTTTGCCAATCCTCGAACGTAGGAGATGAGCTGCCAAACCTGATTGTCGGAAAGATGCTTGTGCGCAGGCATTGCCGTCCCCGGCGAGCCGAAACGAATGATCCAGAACAACTGACCGTCAGGAACACCGTTGATGGTTTGTGCGCAGGCGAAATTGCGCGGAGGCGGGTCGTACTGTTTAGCCATTTCACCACGGCCATCTCCCTTCGCGCCGTGGCAGGTTGCGCAAGAAAATCTGTCAGTGGCACCGTCAAAATAGAGTTTTTCACCAAGCTTCGTATCTTCTGTAGCGGCTGATACCGGGCTCTTCAAATTGTAAAACGCGTCAGGTGCCTTGCCAGTAAAGCGCGGTTGCGGGCAACTTCGAGCGCCAGACTGGGCGGCGGCGACGCCCACGCTTATGTATGCGAAAACCCATGCGCATGCCCATATGATTGCCTTGCGGTGCAACAAATAAAACATCCAGTGTTCCTTGTGCGTTCAACTAACTTGACTTTACCACCGTGAAAAACGCGCTTGATTGATTGCGCCGATGGGCCCGATCTGTAAGCTCAATCGTCAATGTCTGGCTCGAAAAATATCCAACGTACCTGCGGAAAGGCGGCTTTGAATCCCGCCTCCACCCGGTTGATTGCTTCGATCAGCTTGGCTTCAGAGCCTTGCGGCTGCATGCGCGCCTTGACGGCAACCATGATTTCGCTTCCCAGCTGCTGGGTGAGCAGATTGTAGAGTTCGATGATTTCCGGCGCTTCGGAAAGGTGCTTCTTCATTTTTGCCAGCGTCTCCGGCTCGGCGCTTTGGCCAATCAATAGCGCTTTGACTTCGGTGCCGATCAGCACCGCCATCACAATCAACAGACTGCCGATGGTAATCGAGCCTAGCGCGTCCCAGACCGGGTTGCCAGTCGCCACCGCGATACCGATAAAGCCGAGCGCCAGCGCCAACCCACCCAGCGCAGCCAGGTCTTCGCCGAGTATCACCACCAGCTCACTCTGGCGGCTAGTCTTGAACCAGGACCACAGCGACTGCGTGTGGCGTACCTTGTTGATCTCGCGCAGACAACCCCACAGTGAGATGCTCTCTGCAACTATGCCAAAGCTCAGGATAGAGACAGCGACCCATACGTTCTTCAGCGGTTCCGTGCTGGAAAGTTTGTGTATACCTTCATAAATCGAAAACAGCCCGCCCATACTGAATAGCATCAGCGCAACAATAAAGCTCCAGAAATAGATCGCCTTGCCAAAGCCGAGGGGATGGTCTGGCGTCGGCGCGTGGTCGGCCTCCTTGAGCCCCCACAGCAGCAGCGCCTGATTGCCGCAATCGGCGAAAGAATGGATTGCTTCGGCCAGCATGGAACTCGAACCGGTGTAGACGGCCCCGACAGTTTTTGCAGCGGCGATAGCCATATTGGCGCCGAGAGCATAGATGATGGATTTGAGTGAGTCGGCTTGTGCGGACATGTCTTTCCAAGAAAATGAATGGATAGCGCAATGATAGCTGCAGTGTGCGGCGCGGGGTTGCCGCATACAAAAAAGGCAAACACAAGCATTGGCGGGCTGTCCCAAACACTTTCGGTCGGAGAAGCGCGACAGCCGTGGTGTTTGGCCTTTTAGCTGACCACAGTGCGTATGAAACGCTGTGATGCTATTTCTGGCACTATTCACGCTAGGTTATTTGGCCGTGAACGTTTTTTTGGAGGCTAGTCATATGCAAAACAGTGCACACACCTCATGCAATGATGCGATTTCGTGTTACCCAGACGTAAAAGATAGCTACAGGCGACGCGTTACCCGTTCAAGTCCGGCTCGCACATTACTGATCGCGGCATTGTCCGCAATGGCTGTTTCCATGTCGGCGTTTGCGGTGGATATTGGAGGTAAAACGACTGTTGATGTTTCGCCAATCAAGAGTAATGCCATTGGCGGCTTGCCATCAATGGCTTCAAAGATATCATTGGTCACGCCTGTTCAGGGTGCCGTCTCCACCGCGACGGTCGCGTCACTTTCTTTTCTTTTGCCGATTATCACGGTTGCACCGGCCGTAGAACTACCTGGTCGGCCAAGAGTGATTACGATTGCCGGGCAAACGTATGCCGGTTGCCCATTCGCAACGCCATCCATCGATTCCGCAGCGAGCCAGTTGCTGGCCGGCGTAGTCATTCGACTCGATCCCGTTCAAACGTTGGCGCCATGTTCCATCAATTCGTTTACGCCGTACCGTTTCGAGCTTCCCTATACACCCGTGGAAGTCGGTACATTGCGCATCGTAGCGGCATCATCGAGCGGATTGATTCGTAGCGAATCGCGGCTGGCGACAGCTGCCGTGGCTGGGCGAGCCCGCGCTCTTGGCGATATCAGCGGCCTCTGGTACGACCCGGCCAGCAATGGCTCGGGATTGCAATTCACCCACAATGCCACTGGCAGCGATGGCGTGTTCGGCACCTGGTTCCTCTTTGACCTTGACGGTAAGCCGCGTTGGCTGACGATTCAAGGTGTGGTCTGGCGAGACGACGGTGCAACGTTCACGGGCGACTTGTTTGAAACGAGGACATCGACGATTGCCTGTTCGCCAGCCTGCCCATTTGACGGTTTATTTCCGCGAACAGCGTCGACGACTACCAAGGTTGGCACCGTACGCTTCAGCTTTTCGGGCCTGGCACCGTACAGCGACACCGTACCGCAAGGCAATGCCGAGGCATTTTCACTGACGGGCGCTTTGCTGTTTAAATCGGCAATCTTGCGTATCCCGCTATGAATCACCGCTTTGTTGCCGGAATTGTGGATTTAATGGTTCGTGGTGCGACCGCTGTCCACGCTAGTGTCGCGCTCACTGCAGGTTGAATACCGAACCATTCAGCGCTAAGCTTGTCTGTGTATGCATATGAATCTTTTCAAGAAACTCCTGCTGATCTGGATGATCGCTTGGCTACCCGTTGCGGGGGCAGCAGCGGCGGCGATGCCGCTTGCAGCCGCCGCGAGTTTCGCGGCGGCTGGAAGCACGCCGTCGGCGAATGAGAAGGACGCCGCGATGCCATGCCATGGCAAGGCCGAAACCGGTAAGGCACGGTTTGGTCAGTCATGCAGCCATTGCGTGCTCTGCCATCTCGCTGGCGCACTTGCGTTGCCGGAAATGCCGATCATCGCTAGTGTCGCACCATCGCATTTGTTCGAAACTTTCCGTTTCGCTGATTACCCGTCGTTCATCCCCGAACTGACTGCCCCGCCTCCGCGTCCCGCCCTCGCCTGAAGGCGAGGGTTCAATGATTCCCTCCACCTGCTAAGTTGGTGGAACGGTCGCTGATCCTCGCGCATATTTTTCCGTCAATGCGAGAAAGGGATCACCATGAAGACCACCATTGCTGTCGCAGCAATTTTTGCGATTGCGCTTGCTTATCCACGCGCATCAAACGCTGAGGCCGACCCGGCCAATGCAACCGCAGCCGTACCGGCACTGAAATTCCAGTCACCATTTAAAGACTATCGGCCCCTTGGTGACACCAAGCTGACGCCCTGGAAAGACGCCAACGACGAAGTTGCGCGTATCGGCGGCTGGCGCGCCTATGCCAAGGA
>JBDTPE010000244.1:0-5000 GCA_039932875.1 Betaproteobacteria bacterium
GCGTTCCAGCGGCTATGGCGATGGCGACCGCCACATAGAAGAGAACCTGCATGCCTGCCGGATGAGCGTCATAACCGACCAGTCCGTGCAGCACGGCGCCAACAGGGGATTCGTTTGGCAAAACACTGGAAAAATCCCACAGCGGAGAACTCAGGCTTGGCAAAACATCGGCCTGCACCAGAAATCGCGCGACTTGTGCAGCCATTCCTGCAGCGAGCAACAGGACAAGTATGGAAATCACCGAGAAGAACCACCGGACAGGAATTCTCAGCAGCCCCATATACAGTGCTATACCAGCCGCTGCACCGCCCGCGAGTCCCAGTGTACCGCCGCCGACCATTTCAAAAAGACTTGCAGAGCCGGCAACGGAAATGCCGTATAGGAATAACACCGTTTCAGCGCCCTCGCGCAGTACCGCAATCGCAACCACCATCAGCAAAACGGAGAGTGATTGCTGTCCGCCACGAATGGCGCTGCCAAGCGATTTAGCTTCAAGGGAAATCGCCTGTCCTCGGCTAGCCATCCACATGCTGTGCCATGCAAGCATGAACACGGCCACCCCCAGGATGCAGGCATTGAATAGTTCCTGGCCGATGCCATCGGCAAACTGCGCAATGGCGCCCATGCTCGCTGCAATGATTGCCGACCCGGCGAGACCGAGCATGGCACCTCCGAACAGCCAGCGACTTCTCGCAGGAATGCCTCTGGTTGCTGCGGCGACAACACCGATGACCAGCGCTGCCTCAAGCACCTCCCGAAAGATGATTAACGCCGTGGCAAACATTGGTGCTCCTATTTGGCTACGATGACGCCCTTGGCGGTCTTCTGGTTGAATTCGCCGACAAATGGGTAGTTACCAGCGGCAAGTGGCCCGACATAAACCGTACCTGTGGACTTGCCAGGAATCACTTTCTCTCGATTCAGCGAATGACTCTCGAATTCTTCCGGCGTCGCGTCACGATTCTCGATCAAGAGCTTCACCTTTTTTCCGCTCGGCACATTCACGGTTTCTGGCTGAAAGCGGTGATTTTCGATGACGAGTTTGATTTCAACATCCGCAGCAAACGCCGTCGCGGAAATGCTTATCAATAAGAGCGCGAATAGTTTTTTCATGAAATTTTGTCGTTTAGAAGGAGAAGGGGTGCAAGCGAATGATAATAGTTCGCATTAAGGATTGAAAGCATTATTTTGAATGGAACGTACGTGCGCATTGTCGCCACTACCAGATTCGAAAATACCTGGTTCTTACGCGCCCCCTGAGCACCGCTAAAAAGCATTTGACGTGAATCTTTTTTTCGTTCACAATTTTCAGTAATTACTGAAATAACGTGAACTCCTTGAACGAAAGAACATGAAAAATCTCTCGCCGCTCGTCCAGAACTTCGTCCTTCATTTCGGGGAAATGGGCAGTCGCTGGGGCATCAATCGCACAGTTGGCCAGATTTATGCGTTGCTTTATGTGTCCGACCGGCCACTGAATGCTGACGAGATCACCGACGCTCTCGATTTTTCGCGCTCCAATGTCAGCATGGGGCTCAAGGAACTTGAATCGTGGCGGCTGGTGCGGTTGCAGCATCTGCCGGGTGACCGCCGTGAATTCTTCTCAGCGCCCGAGGATGTGTGGATGATTTTTAAAACGCTGGCCGAGGAGCGCAAGAAACGCGAGGTCGATCCGACGCTGTCGATGTTGCGTGATGCCGTCATCACCGACGTGAGCGATGCGGGTGACAAATTTGCGCAGCAACGCATGAAGGCAATGCACGACTTGATCGAACTCGTCAGCAGCTGGTTTACCGATGTACACAAGCTCGATCAGGACACGCTGGTACAGCTGATGAGGCTCGGTGCCAAGGTGCAGAAGTTGCTTGAATTTAAGGGCAAGCTCAAGATCGTGGCTGGCGGCAAGAAATCCGCGACATAAGGAAATTTCATGGACGCACTCATCCTCGCGCGCATACAGTTCGGCGCAAATATCACCTTTCATATTCTGTTCCCGACGATCAGTATTTCGCTCGCGTGGGTATTGTTGTTTTTCAAGCTGCGCTTCAATGCCACCGGCGATAAAGCGTGGATGCAGGCATACAGCTTCTGGGTCAAAGTGTTTTCGCTCACCTTTGCACTTGGCGTGGTCAGCGGTATCACGATGTCGTTTCAGTTCGGCACCAACTGGCCGGGTTATATGCAGACGGTGGGAAATATCGCCGGGCCTTTGTTGGCCTATGAAGTATTGACGGCATTTTTTCTGGAAGCAGGATTCCTGGGCATCATGCTGTTTGGATTCAAGCGTGTGCCAGACAAGGTCCACACGTTTGCCACGGTAATGGTTGCGTTTGGCACCTCGCTCTCGGCATTCTGGATATTGGCGCTCAATTCGTGGATGCAGACGCCGGTGGGCTTTGAGATGATCAATGGGCAGGCGCACGCCACCGACTGGTTGGCGATTCTCTTCAATCCGTCTTTCCCCTATCGCTTTACGCACGTGATGATCGCGTCCGGTCTGACCGGCTCGTTTCTGATCGCCGGCATATCGGCGTATCGTTGGCTGGGTGGTGATCGTGGGCAGGACGTCTGGGTTGCGCTGCGCACCGGTGTCTTGGTGGCAGCGTTGCTGATTCCGCTACAGATTTTTGTCGGCGACTTGCATGGACTGAATACGCTTAAACATCAGCCGGCAAAGATTGCCGCTATCGAAGGTATTTGGCAAACCGAGCGCGGCGCGCCGTTGCTGTTGTTTGCCATGCCCGACGCCGCGGCGAAGAAAAACAATTTTGAAATTGGGCTGCCCAAGGGGGCGGCACTGATCCTCACGCACGAGATCGATGGCGAGATCAAGGGTTTGAATGAATTTCCCGGCAAGCACCCACCGGTGGCACCGTTGTTCTGGGCATTTCGCATCATGGTCGGTGTAAGCATGCTGATGTTGGCGGTGTCATGGCTTGCGGCCTGGGCAATTTGGCGGCGGAAGAAAATTTCTCCCTTGCTGGCGCGCGGGCTCATTGCGATGACATTTTCAGGCTGGATCGCCACGGTTGCAGGCTGGTACGTTACGGAAATCGGTCGGCAACCGTACCTCGTCTATGGTGTGCTCACCACCGCACAGGCGGCGGCGCCGAACGTAGGCGCTACTGCAATCGTCGGCACGCTCGTTATGTATCTCTCTCTTTACTTGGCGCTGACAGTTGCCTACGTGACGGTAGTTTTCTACATGGCGCGCAAAGCCGCCACCACCACCAGTGTTCCGCCGCCGGTAGTCGATTCGCCGGTCCCGTTAGTCAAAGCAACCGCCAGTGCGGCAGGAGACTGAAATGAACTCTGCATTCTGGCTGCCGGTTATTTTCATGGTGCTGATGGGCGTGGCGATGTTGCTATATGTGCTGCTCGACGGCTTCGATCTGGGGGTAGGCATATTGCTGCACGATGCAACCGATGCGCAGAAAGACGTGATGATTTCGTCCATTGGCCCGTTCTGGGACGCCAATGAAACCTGGCTGGTGCTGGGCGTCGGCCTGCTACTGGTCGCATTTCCGCTGGCGCATGGGGTAATCCTCACCGCGCTGTACATGCCGGTGGCGTTGATGCTGGCCGGATTGATTCTGCGCGGCGTGGCTTTCGACTTCCGCGTCAAGGCGCAGGCCGAGCACAAGGCGGTATGGAACCGAATTTTTTTTGGCGGATCAGTTCTTACCAGTCTTGCGCAGGGATACATGCTGGGCATGCATGTGGTGGGGTACGAGAGCAGCTGGATCAATATCGGTTTTGCCTGCCTGATTGCAGTCTGCCTGGTCGCGGGCTATGCACTGCTCGGCGCGGGATGGCTGATTATGAAGACAGAAGGTGACTTGCAAAAGCGTGCGGTGTTCTGGGCGCGCCGCTGCCTGTGGATGACCGCTGTTGGTGTCGCGGCCGTTTCGTTGATGACGCCATTGGTGAGCGCGCAGATATTCGAGAAATGGTTTTCAATGCCGAATCTGTTGATGCTGAGTCCGATCCCGCTACTGACACTGGTGCTGTTTATCATCGTCGAACGCACGCTGCGAAGTCAGCCACAGAAAGCAGATCACCATTGCTGGATTCCGTTCGCTGGCACCGTGGGAATTTTCGTACTCGCCTTTCTCGGTCTCGCCTACAGCCTGTATCCCAATCTGGTGGTAAATAAGATCACCATTTGGGATGCCGCAAGTGCGCCGGAATCACTGATGATCATTCTTGTTGGTACGCTGGTCGTGTTGCCGATGATTCTGGCATACACGATTTTCTCGTACCGGGTGTTTTGGGGAAAGGCGCGGGAGCTTACGTATTATTGACAGCCCGCAGTTTCGTGACAATAAACTCGCAATTCGATAAACAAGGTCGATACTCGCATTGTGGATCGATAAGGGAACCTGTTTGCTATCGCACATTGCCGTCGTTAGCGTCGAACCGCTGTCCAAGTATGTTTGCCAATGCTTTAATGATCGGGACTCTTTGCGCTGCTACTGACCGGTAGTAGCGTGCACAGGCCTTCGCGGCAGTGCCATCTCTGCGATTGTGCGAGAATTTGAATGACAGCAATGTGGAAAACTCTATGACAGCTGTCGGCCATAACCGGACATAGAAATTTCTCGAAAGCGGACCAACAGAATCCCTATACGAGCAGGGCAAGTCGATTGGATGACGGACCTACGGTTGGAGTTGCGTGCCGCCGCGATATCTGTAGAATGGTTATATGGGTGCAACCATTCGAGTAGTGCTAGATACCTCTGTTCTGGTTGCCGCGGCTAGGTCGCGGAATGGCGCAAGCTTCGAGTTTATCTCGCTCTTGCCAGATACGCGGTTTCAGATATGCCTATCAGTAGGCGTGTATACCGAGTGGCAATCCGTAATTACGAGACCTGAACACATGCCACCCGGAGTAGATGAATCGATGGCGCTCGGATTTGTCCGATATCTCGCTTCAATCGCACACTTGCAAGAGGTGCATTTCCTGTGGCGGCCATTCTTGCGTGATGCGGATGACGACA
>JBDTPE010000245.1:0-4987 GCA_039932875.1 Betaproteobacteria bacterium
AGGAAGGCGACATCGCGAGACACTTCGTTGCAGTGTCGACCAATCTCCAGGCAGTAACCGCATTCGGCATAGCCGCTGCCAACATGTTTGAGTTTTGGGATTGGGTGGGGGGGCGCTTCTCGCTTTGGTCTTCGATTGGTTTGTCGATCGTGCTTTGCATCGGCTCTGAGCGTTTCGATGAGCTGCTGGGCGGTGCGCACGCGATGGACCAGCATTTCCGTGATGCCCCACTTGAAGAAAATATGCCGGTATTGCTCGGGCTCATCGGCATCTGGTATCGCAACCTTTTTGGTACCGCAAGTTCGGCTGTACTTCCCTATGCCGCGCACCTGAACCGCCTCCCGGCTTATTTACAACAGCTGGAAATGGAGAGCAACGGCAAGTCCGTAACGCGAGACGGCAAGGCAGTTGCTCACGCTACGTGTCCAGTGATTTGGGGCGAGCCAGGCACCAACGGGCAGCACGCGTTTTACCAACTCTTGCACCAGGGAACCGACCTGATACCGGTTGATTTCATCTTGCCTGCTTTACCGACACATGGGTTTGCCGATCATCATCAATTGTTAATCGCAAATTGCCTCGCACAAAGCAGTGCGCTGATGCGGGGCAAGTCCTTGGATGAGGTTAGAGCTGAGATGACGGCGAAGGGCCGACCCGAACGCGAGATCGAACGGCTGGCACCGCATCGCACTTTCCCCGGAGATCGTCCAAGCAATACACTGTTGTTGCAAAGACTTGATCCATCAGCCCTTGGTGCGCTGATTGCGCTGTACGAGCACAAGGTTTTCGTGCAGGGCGCGATCTGGAACGTCAATTCATTCGATCAATGGGGCGTTGAGCTCGGCAAGGTGGTGGCGGACGACATCACGTCGGCGCTCCAAGGTGGCAATAGTGCGAAGCAGTTTGATGCGTCTACCAGCGGATTGCTGCGACGCCTGAAGGGGTGACGATGGAAATGAACAGTGTGGTTGTGGAAGTCACCGAGCGTGTTCGACTGCGCAGCCTGGCAACACGCAGCGCTTATCTGGCGACGGTCGCACAGTCGCGCACAGCGGGGGCTGCACGTGGCCGCGTGTCCTGCACAAATCTTGCCCATGCGTTCGCGGCCCATGCAGCCAATGACAAACTGGTGTTGCGCGAAGTACGCCAACCCAATATCGCTATTGTCTCCGCTTACAACGACATGCTCTCGGCGCATCAGCCGCTGGCGCGTTATCCAGAACTGATCAAAGAAGCGGCGCGGGCTGCCGGTGCGGTTGCGCAATTCGCGGGCGGCGTCCCGGCGATGTGCGACGGCGTCACGCAAGGTCAGCCGGGGATGGAGTTGTCGCTGTTTTCGCGCGATGTGATCGCCATGTCTACCGCTGTCGCGCTGTCGCACGGTGTATTTGACGCCGTTCTTTGCCTTGGCGTTTGCGACAAGATCGTCCCTGGCTTGCTGATTGGGGCCTTGCAATTCGGCCACTTACCGGTGATTTTTGTACCGGCTGGACCGATGACCTCGGGACTGGCCAACGATGAAAAAGCCAAAATCCGGCAGCGATTTGCCGAAGGCAAGCTTGATCGTGCCGCGTTGCTGGAGGCAGAGAGTCAGGCGTATCACGGTCCCGGCACCTGCACCTTCTACGGCACCGCAAACAGTAACCAACTTTTGATGGAAGTGATGGGGCTGCATCTGCCGGGTGCCGCATTTGTCACGCCGAATACGCCGTTGCGCGATGCGTTGACGCGTGCCGCTGCGCAGCGTGTTGCTGAGATTACAAATTTGGGAAAGCACTACACACCGATTGCGGAAGTGGTCAACGAAAAAGCCATCGTCAACGCGATCATTGGATTGCTCGCTACTGGCGGATCGACCAATCATACGATCCACCTCGTCGCAATCGCGCACGCTGCCGGCATCTCGATCAACTGGGAGGATTTTGATGCGCTTTCTGCGGTGATTCCGCTTCTTACCAGGATTTATCCAAATGGAAGCGCCGACGTGAACCACTTTCATGCCGCTGGTGGCGTCGGTTTCGTCATCCGCGAATTGCTGGAAGCGGGACTGCTACACGCCGATGTTCGCACTGCTGCGGGCGACGGCCTGACTCGCTACACGCAGGAACCCGTACTCGACAACGACGCGCTGATCTGGCGACCTGCGCCAACCCGTAGCCTTGACGTGGGCGTGCTGCGTCCGGCGACAGACCCGTTTAGTCCGGATGGTGGTCTGCGGGTGTTGCGGGGCAATCTCGGTCGTGCTGTCATCAAGGTATCGGCGGTCAAACCGGCGCATCGCATTGTTGAAGCACATGCGATCGTCTTCGACGATCAGGATGAGGTGCTAGCCAGCTTCAAGCGCGGCGAACTGCAACGCGATTTCATCGCAGTGCTGCGCTTTCAGGGCCCGCGCGCCAATGGCATGCCGGAGCTTCACAAACTCACGCCTGCGCTGGGGTCGTTGCAGGACGCGGGTTTCAAGGTCGCGCTGGTTACCGACGGCCGCATGTCCGGTGCATCAGGTAAAGTGCCGGCTGCAATCCATGTAACGCCCGAATGTTTGGCCGGTGGTGCGCTTGCGCTAGTGCGCACCGGTGACTTGCTGCGACTGGACGCTGAAGCGGGGACGCTGGAGGCTTTGGTCGCAGGCGCAGAGTGGGCACTGCGTAAATCTACAGTGCCAAATTTGGCTGCGAACGGTCACGGCATGGGTCGCGAATTGTTTGCGTCAGCGCGCGCCAATGCGCGCAGCGCGGAAGAGGGCGCAATGTCTTATTTGGGCGGATCATCAATAGAGTTGATTTCGCCTGTTGTTCAATTACTTGAAACGAGCCCGACGTGATGAACATCCGCGATATTCTTAACGCTAGTCCGGTAATGCCGGTCATTGTGCTTGATAGTGTGGTTGACGCTGTGCCGTTGGCGCGTGCCTTGGTCGCCGGTGGTATCCGCGTGCTCGAAGTGACGATGCGCACCGCTGTCGCACTCGATTGCGTGCGCGCCATTCGCGACGGCGTGCCTGATGCCATCGTCGGCGTAGGCACCATCACGACGGCATCCGATCTTTCAGCGGCTCTCGACGCTGGGGCCGTGTTTGGTGTGAGCCCCGGCAGCTCTCCAGCGCTACTCGCCGCCGCGCACAATAGTGGTCTGCCCTTTCTCCCCGGTGTGATGACGCCTTCGGATGTCATCGCGGCAATCGCCACCGGGTTCGCGGCGATGAAGCTGTTTCCGGCGCGGCAAGCAGGTGGCGTCAATATGCTCAAGGCGCTCGGTGGACCTTTTCCACAAGTGCTGTTTTGTCCAACCGGTGGGATAGATAGTGCGTCTGCGGCCGAGTATCTGGCACTGTCGAACGTCGCCTGCGTGGGTGGATCCTGGCTGTCTCCTGCGCCGCTACTGGCGGCGCGCGACTGGCGAGCTATTGAGGACCTTGCACGCGCTGCTTCATCGCTGCGTAAGTGCGCGTAGTTTTTAGGTTGCTTGCGGCCATAGCAGCGACGTTAAGTTAACTTGCAAGTCACTGGAAATTCACCATGAGCATCCCACCGTTGCCAGTTGATTGCCACGCCTTCGTTTTGTTTGGTGCCACGGGCGACCTCGCGCGGCGCATGCTGTGGCCCTCTTTGTACGCGTTGGATTGCGACGGCTTGCTGCCAGCCAAATTTCAATTGCTTGGGGCGGCAACGTCAAAACTGTCAAATGAACAATTCGTCGCAAGGGTGAAGGGGGCGATCCTGACGTCGGCGAATGCGGCGCTCTTCGACGAGACCGCTTTCTCCTCGTTCGCCAGGCGTATTGGCTATGTGACGGTGGATGTATCGTCACCCGGTGGACTCGAGCCGCTTCGCGCGGCGCTGGAACCGCCAACGGGTGAGGGTAGCGGCGTTATCTTTTATCTTTCTACCGGTCCGCAATTGTTCGGCCCGATTTGTCTCGCATTGCGCGACAGCAAACTGGTCGATCAATTCAGCCGCGTGGTGGTGGAGAAGCCGATTGGTTCCGACACGGCCTCTGCGAACGTCACCAATGACGCCATCGCTGCTGCCTTCAAAGAGGACCAGGTATTTCGCATCGATCACTACTTGGGCAAGGAGGCCGTGCAAAACTTGCTGGCACTGCGATTCGGCAATTCGATTTTGGAACCATTGTGGAACGCGAATGCGATTGCACAGGTGCAAATCACGGTGGGCGAAACCGTCGGTGTCGATGGCCGCTGGCCGTTCTACGACGCCACTGGCGCGTTGCGTGACATGGTGCAAAGCCATCTGTTACAACTACTCTGCCTGGTGGCGATGGAGCCGCCGGCCAGCTTTACGCCATCGGCGGTGCGCAACGAAAAGGTCAAAGTACTTTGGTCACTACGGCCGATTGTTGGGGCGGAAGTCGGTACACAAACCGTCACCGGCCAATACACGTCCGGTTTTTCGGGCGGCCAGGCCGCTGCAGGATATTGTGAGGAAACCGGAGCGGCGGCATCCAGCAACACCGAAACCTTTGTTGCGCTGCGCGTGGAGATCGACAACTGGCGCTGGGCTGGCGTGCCATTCTATTTACGTACCGGCAAACGCATGCAAAAACGCCATAGCGAGATTGCCATTCAATTCAAGCCCGCTCCGTACAATATTTTTGCGGGCATCGGCGCATCACTGGCACCCAATATGCTGCTCATCAAACTGCAGCCCGACGAAATGATTACGCTCAAGCTGATGCACAAGAAGCCGGGCTTGCACACTGTCCAGCTCGGCGAAGTCGGTCTCAATCTGTCGCTGGACAGCGCCTTCGGCCCTGCCCGCCGGCGCATCGCCTACGAGCGCATGCTTCTCGATGTGCTGCGCAATAACTCTGCGCTGTTTGTCCGGCGCGACGAAGTGGATGCGGCATGGAAGTGGATCGACGGCATCATCGATGGCTGGCGAAGCAACGGGCAGATACCAAAGCCGTACAGTGCGGGTAGTTGGGGTCCGAGCGCTGCGATTGGTTTGCCTGAGCGCTATGGGCACTC
>JBDTPE010000246.1:0-4975 GCA_039932875.1 Betaproteobacteria bacterium
CACGCCACGATCCGCCATGTCGGAATGGGGAACGTACCCCCCTATTTTCCCCATGGGGTTTTTCGGGGACTTTTTCTACAGCCTCGTTATGCCTTAAGGTCAGACGATGCGATTTGAATGGGATCCAGCCAAGGCTGCGGCCAACCTACTTAAGCATGGTGTCAGCTTTGATGAAGCCAGCACAGTGTTTGGCGATTCGCTCTCGGTAAGCGGTCGTGACTTGGAGCATTCCGAAGGCGAGACGCGCTATGTCACGATCGGACTTTCGAGCGAGGGTCGTATACTGGTCGTTTGTCATACTGATCGCAGGAATGTCATCCGTATTTTCAGCGCTCGTTCTGCAATCCGAAAGGAAAAGAAAATTTATGAAGAAGGCTAAAGCCAAAGATGATGAAATGCGCGCCGAGTATCGACGCGAAGACCTCGGCCCACTTGTTCGCGGCAAATATGCCGCTCAATATGCCAAGGCCACCAATGTTGTCGTAATTGACCCAACACTTACAAAGGTATTCCCCAACAGTGAAGCTGTGAATGACGCGCTTCGTAGTTTGCTGTCTATCGCTTCGACAGCCACAGGCATAACTAGTCGCTCAAGGCGGACGTCTCGCAAGCGAGCCGCCTCTTAGCTTCGACGTTATGCGGCAGAAGACAGGCGCTCCACTTGACATACCATTTGTGGTATATCCATAATATGACATGTGGGAAATTGAAGAGCACCGTCGCGTCGATAAGCAACTTTCGGGAACGGTCCCCATCGAGGTTCTTAAGCGTTACGAAAAGTGGAAAGACATTGCCAGAATCTCGGGGCCACAAGGATTACGGGCCATCAAAGGTTTTCACGACGAGGCATTATCTGGAGAATGGAAAAGCCATCGGTCGTCCCGTCTGGGTATTCAGTGGCGGGTGATCTACCGAGTATTTGCGAAAGTGTTGCAGATCCAGGTTGTGGAAGTCACTGCCCACGATTACAGGAGGTCATGATATGAAAGATTTTCGTCCGGCGAAAAAACGAGTTGAGGTTTCAGTTGGAGAGTCCGTGCGCATACTGCGCGAACTCCAGGAACTGAGCCAAAGCCAACTTTCCGAACTCACGGGTATCCCACAAGCGACCATCTCGGCGATCGAGAACGGGCGGGTCAATCTGGGGGTGGAACGCGCCAAGACTTTTGCACGTGCACTCAATTGTCATCCTGCCGTACTCGTCTTCCCCGGCTGGGAAGTTGCTCTTGAGCATGCCGCATAACACGGCGGTCGAGCGGACCGGCCAACCGCGGCCGGCCGCTCACCTTGATCGTTAAGTTTCCAAATGCTGGTGTCCGGCCCTTCTTGTTGTCGAGCGCTGATTGACCGTGCATAACATATTTGTTACTATTCGATTGTGGATTACACAATTGCCTATTACAGCGAGAGCGTGCAAGAGCAGATTCTTCAACTGCCGGATACATTAGCTGCACGGTATGTCGTGCTAACCCGCAGGATGATTGCCCTTGGTCCTAATCTCGGTGAGCCTCACACGACAGCGTTTGGTGATGGACTCTTTGAACTGCGACTCAAGGGAGCCGAGGGCATTGCCCGTGTTTTCTTTTGCACTCTCGTTGGAAAGCGGATTGTGATGTTGCACAGTTTCATCAAGAAATCTGATCGCACACCGATTCGTGAACGCGAGATTGCGGAGACTCGATTGAAGGAGATAAAACGTGCAAACACATGACCAATTGATAAAGAAGCTGGTGCGGCGTCCTGGCGTGCGTGCCGAAGTCGAACGGATCGAGCGAGAAGAAGGTGTGCTTCTCGATGCATTGCTTAAGGCACGCCAGGATGCTGGTCTTACCCAAGCGCAGGTCGCTGAACGAATGGGAACTCATGCTCCGGCAGTGGCGCGCTTGGAGCGGTCGTTGGCAACCGGGAAACACTCACCATCAATTGCGACAGTGCGAAGGTATGTAAAAGCATGCGGCAAGAAACTGGTTCTACGAGTAGCGTGAGGAAACCTAACATATCGCTGCAGCGGACACGCTGCGCGTGCCGCTGAGCTTTCACGTTATGACCTCCATACAAACGTATGGCTTTTTATATTGCCGAGTAGTAAACTCTGCAAATGGCAGGTGCGCGCTTCGATTGGGACCCAGAAAAAGATGCTGAAAACCAGCGCAAGCATGATGTTTCATTTGGGCGTGCGCAATACGCTTTCGCTGACCCGAAGCGTGTGATTGCCAAGGACGCTTCCCACAGCCAAACCGAGGACCGGTACTACTGCTTCGGCGAGGTTGATGGCGGCGTTCTCACGGTGCGGTTTACATATCGTGCTTCGGTTATTCGAATAATTGGCGCTGGCTACTGGCGCAAAGGAAAGGCAACTTATGAGCGCGAAAATTAACTACACGAATGAGCCCCTTGGTCGGTTTCAAGTGATCCCAGATTTCCTTCCGTCACCTGAAGAGTTGGCATTTCGAGAGGAGGGCGTGAAAGTCACATTGGCTCTCAGCAAGAAAAGCATCGACTTTTTCAAGTCCGAAGCATCAAAACATCAAACGCAATACCAGCGAATGATTCGTCGTCTTATAGACGCGTATGTTGACTCTCAGGCCCTAACACGTCGCTCACGCGGACGCACCACAAAACGGCGCGCCGCTTAGCTCGGACGTTAGGCCGCTTGTTGCGTGATGCGCAACAAGCTAGTATGTGCCCATGATCAAGTCGTTCCGGCATAAGGGCCTGCGCAAGGTGTTTGAAACAGGTAGCACTTCCGGCATCCAGGCAAGCCATGCCAAACGGCTTCGGATGCTGTTGGCTGCGCTCGACACTTCTCAGACCATTGAGGACATGAACGTCCCCGGCTTCGCGTTGAATCCTCTAAAGGGTGAGATGCGTGGGCGTTGGTCAATTTCCGTCAGCGGTAATTGGCGTCTGACATTCGAGTTCAAAGATGGGAACGCCTACGTCTTAGATTACGAGGATTATCACTAATGGCTATGCACAATCCACCAACTCCAGGTGAATTTATCACTGACATTTATCTTGCGCCCAACGGCATCAGCGGTCGGGAACTCGCTGAAAAGCTTGATGTTGCCGCTTCCACTTTGAGCCGCATCCTTAAGGGCACTAGTCGTGTTACCCCTGAGATGGCCCTCAGGCTATCCAAGGCAATCGGCCGCTCCCCCGAGAGCTGGCTTGCTATGCAGGACAACCATGATCTTTGGATAGCTCGGCAGAATGTTGATTTGCACCGGGTCGGCAAGCTCAAGCTGGCGGCAGCCTAACATGGCGGTGGAGCGGACCGGCCAACAGCGGCCGGCCGTTCACCTTGGTCGTTAAGCAGCACCTTCTGAGTCGTCGCTGGGGAGAGGTTGCCGCGTACATACGGCGTGTGTACAATCAACCTATGTCTGTGATTCGATTTGAGTGGGATTTGAAAAAGGCCGAAGCCAATCTTCGGAAGCACAGCGTGACTTTCGAGGATGCCCAATCTGCCTTTTCGGACGAACGTGGCCTACTGATTGATGATCCAGGCCACTCGAAGGACGAGGATAGATTCGTGCTTCTTGGTCTGAGCCAAAGTCTGCGCCTCCTCGTGGTTGTCCATTGCTACCGCGCAGAAGGGCAAGTAATCCGGATCATCTCTGCGCGCAAGGCGAATGCCGAAGAACAGTCTATTTATCGATAGGTGAGACCATGCGCAAACACTACGACTTCAGCAAAGCAATTAAGAATCCTTATGCCGCACAGCTTAAGAAGTCTGTGACGATCCGCCTTGACGAGGGCGCGATCTCTTACTTCAAGGGAATGGCAGAAGAAACAGGAATCCCATACCAAAGCCTTATTAATTTGTACCTAAGGGACTGCGCGGCTAGTGGGAAAAAGTTGAGCATGGCTTGGAAATCGACTGCGACCAAAAGTGCCACCTAACTCGTCGGCCAATCGGGACGCGCCAAATGGTGGCGTCGTTTACCCAACTGGCGGGGCATGGCGCGCCCCTTGCCTCAGTCGTTTTGGCGTCATATCCACGCATTTTTGCAAGGAGCAGGCAAATGAAACTAACTTCGTTTGCGGCGGCATTGTTATTTCTGTGGGGCAGCAAGACATCCGGCGAGGAACTTGAGAAATATTCTTCCACCGATCCGAGTGGGAATTCAATCGAAGTAGTAGCGACGATAAGCATCCCGAAGAAGCCGACAACCGATGGTAAGAGGTTTCCCGCGGTGGTTCTCCTTCACTCTGTAGGTGGTTGGTCTATTGCAATTACCGACCAGTACGCTAAGGCATTGAGTGAGGCGGGAGTATTAACGCTGGAGCCGCGCCTCTTTCAAAACAGAGCTTCGGCTCCAACCGTTGGGGTCACACTTCTACCGATGTTCTATGACGCACTGCGCTACCTTACGGAACGCAACGATGTCGACAGCAAGCGAATCGGTGTTGCCGGATTTTCATTCGGTGGCGCGCTGGCTCTTCATGCGGCTGCAACATGGGCTCAAGCAGCCTATGCAAAGAATCCTGCTCTCAAGTTTGCTGCTCATGCCTCCTTTTATCCAAGTTGCGGGCTCTTTTCCGCTTTTGCCCAAGGCAAGCGAAAAACGCCTGGGATTCCAGTGGACGCAATGACAAAGTGGACGGGTTCACCAGTCAAGATATTCGCAGGCGGCCAAGACGATTACGATGACAAAGACCCCAACGCCTGCGCAGAATTTATTTCTCTTATCCCGCCACCTTATCAACTCAAGTTTTCGGTGAACCTTTACCCAGAGGCCACGCATGCGTGGGACCGCCAGCAAGGTTTAACATTTTACGATCGCGTTGCCTGTAAGGGTCGAGGTTGTACCAACACTAGCGTATCAAATCCTGAAGTCACCCGGAAAGGCATTAAAGACTTGCTTGATTTTTTCGGAGACACTTTAGTCTCACGACAATGACGCCCAACCCTACGTGATCCTGTCCACTTTTCATTGAGGGTTTAAGCCGCTCTTTTGTTCAGCCGAGC
>JBDTPE010000247.1:0-4958 GCA_039932875.1 Betaproteobacteria bacterium
TTTCAGTTTGCGCCTACCGCACGTTCGCGCGCCGCACTGCTTGCTGAAGGCGTACCGGTAGAACACATTCATTTGACCGGCAATACGGTAGTCGATGCGCAGCAATGGGCATGTACGCATCATGGAGTGAAGCGCCGCGTCCAGGGTCTGGGCCACTTGCTGGTTACCGTGCATCGGCGCGAAAACTGGGGTAACGATGTCGCTGAAATCTGCCACGCGATTGCCGACATCTCGACACTATATCCACAGCTCGACATATTGTTCCCGGTTCATCTGAACCCGGTGATACAAGTGCCCGTCCATGAGATTCTCGGTGGCTGTCCCAAGGTACGATTGGTGCCACCTCTAGCCTATCTGGAGATGCAGCAGGCCCTCGCTGATGCATGGATGGTTCTGACCGACTCGGGTGGCCTGCAGGAAGAGGCACCCACCTTCGGCGTACCCGTGCTGGTGCTGCGGGATGAGACCGAACGACCGGAGGCAATCGATGCCGGCTGTGCAGTGATCGTCGGTGCGCAGCGCCGCAACATCGTCGATGAAGTCAAGCGGCTGGCTGGCGATGCGACGGCGTTTGCACGCATGCAACGCGCCGGCAATCCCTTCGGCGATGGTGAAGCGTCGCAGCGCATCCTCACCACACTCGCACAACACTTCGAGGCTATGCACGTCGCCCACAGCCACCTTACCTCGGTCTGACCCGCTTCGAGCTTTGAGGCTTCCAGACTTTCCATATTGAAGTAGCAACTATCCGGATCAATCATGAAACTCACGACACATTTCCTGGTCACGGTGCCCCGCGCCGCACGCCGCTGCGCCTCGATGGGCCTCAGCTGCTTGCCGCTCCTGCTGCCCGTGACCGCGATACAAGCCGCCCCGCCAGTGGCCAATACGCCAGGCGAAGCGTTTCGCCAACTCAATGCCGATAACTGGGTTTCTCGCGAAATTACATTCGCCGAACTGGGATTTGCCGGGCCATTGGTGCTGGGTGCACCCGATTCGCGTCGCGAAATCTATTTACCGGTGCCGGCCAACGTCCCACTGAGCAATGGTGAAATCAAACTCAATGCGAATTACTTGCGTGCCGACGGTGGCCGCACCAGCCTGGTCATTTCGTTGGACACCTATCCCGTTTCAGCGCGGCCATTTGCGCTGGATAAAGGCGACGCGAGTATCACCCTTGGTGTCGCGGGCACACCTCGCCCCAACGGCTTTGTGCGGCTTGGCCTGAACTGGGACACGGCCCTGGGTGCAGACCTGAATTGTACCGATGCGCGTCCCGAGGGCAATGTGCTGCGTATCGAACCCGATTCGCGATTCACCTACCGCTTCGATGCCAGCGCCATCCGCGACCTGACGACCGCCTGGGGTGCGCTACCGGCGGTACCAGTGATCCTGATTTCGGCCAACAATCTCAGCAGTGAATCCTATGACTCGGCCTGGCGGCTCGGTGTGGCGCTGGAGCGTGCCGGAAAGCGCAGCAGGACTGTCGCGCTGCCAGTGGTAGGCGAGACGATCAACCTTGATCGCGTGACGATTCCACCGGGTCTGCGCAACCTACCGGCTTTTTCCGCACTCGCACAAGGCGGAAATTACAAGCTCAAAGACGCGGCTGAAATCGGTGCCTTGTTGTCGCTCGGACAAAGCGGGCCGTTTCGCGCCGACATAATTATCAACGACAAAGCCATGGGCTCCGCAATGCGTGCGGCCTTCGATGCACTGCGGTCGCAGCTGCAGACCAGTGCGCCCGACGCTGTCATGGCGTTCACCGAATGGCGTACGCGCGCACTCGATCCGGCAACGCCGCCGCCGGTCGCCAAACGAATCCAGCTCGCCTACGCCTTTGGGCGTCCCACCATCATTGTCGCTTCGGATGCGGGCGCAAAAGCGGCGGGTCTGTTCAGCAGCCATTGGAATCGCGTAGCCTTGGCTCCGGTCATGCTGGTCGATGCGGCAAACGATCCGGCCAACGACGGCAAAGCGGTGTCGCTGAAATATTTGGGTGGCGAGCCCGGTAGCTTTGACGTGCTGGCCCATGCAAACTGGAATGCTATTTTCGATATTGGCGCAGTGGCTGCAGATGGACGGGTGCCGGGCACGCTGGTGCTCGATGTCGCTGCCGCGCCGAGCGCAGCGCGAACTTTGCCGGTCGTGTCGATATTCATGAACGACATCCTGCTCGCGGCCAAACAAATGGATGCGAACGGCAAAGCCGAACGCATCACGGCAAAAATACCGCGTTACTCCCTGGCCGCGCGCAACACGCTGCGCGTGTCATTCGTGCGCCAGTTGGCAAGCGACCGCTGCCGGGAAACGCCAGAGGCCTATCCAGTGTCAGTACTGCCCAGCAGCCATATGTTACTGGTCAAGGCGAATCCGTCTGATGATTTCACCGGCATGGTGTCGCGTTACGCGAATGGCGCACATGTGATGGTGCCTGCATCGTTTCTGGCCAACGCGACGGCCACATTGCCACGGGTGGTGCGATTGGCTGCCACAACCGGTGTATCGCCGATAAACGCGCGCTTTACCGCTGTCAGCGGTGAATCCATTCCGCCGCCCGATGGTCCTTTTCTCGCGTTGGAATTGCCGCTGAAGAATACCAATGCCAAAGTCAAACTCGATGGTGGCCGATTGGTGCTTACGGGTGGCAGCGAGCAGGGCAACGCGGGCAGCCCGGTGTTGCTCGATGTCACCGGTCTGAACAAAATTGGCATCGTTGAAGTCATCAAGGTGGGGGGCTATACCGGCGTCGCCTATCGCAATGCCGGCAGTGAGCCGCCCCAAATGGAAAAACCCCTCCTGCTTTCCCACGGCGACGTGGCTCTGATCGGTTCGAACGGCCTCATCAGCGAGGTAAGCAGTGCCGACCCCGACGGAAGCGATGTGATCCGTTCAGAGGACAGCCCGTGGCTGCTGGCCAAAGGCTACTGGTGGATGCTGCCGATCGTTGCCATCGTCTTTATGGTCGCATTGCTGGTGTTTGCGAGCCGCATGCGCCGTCGCAGGGCAGCCGACAAGAACAAAACTTAAGTCGCTTAACTCAACGACGCGCGGAAAACGATCATGGCCTGGAGTCTATTCGCAGCAAATTACTATGGCGCACTGGAAATTCTGGCCGCAATAATTGCGCTGCTGATTTTTGTGTCCTCGATCGACGACCTCTTTATCGACCTGTGGTACTGGATACGCCGCATCTTCCGCGCACTGACCGTCAAGCGCACACATCCGCGACTGACGACGGATCAATTGCGTGAAAAAGGTGAACAGACGCTGGCAATCATGGTGCCGGCATGGCTGGAATACGATGTCATTGCGGCAATGCTCGAGAACATGGTTGAAGTATTGGAGTACCAGCATTTCGTGGTGTTTGTCGGCACCTACGTCAACGATCCGGAAACCATCGCCGAAGTCGAGCGCATGCGAAAACGATACAAACAATTGCAGCGCGTTGAGGTACCTCATGCAGGGCCAACCTGCAAGGCCGACTGCCTGAACGCGGTCATCCATGCGATTTTCACATACGAGCACGATAACGCGATGGAGTTCGCCGGCGTTGTCTTGCACGATAGTGAAGATGTGCTGCACCCGCTGGAATTGAAATTCTTCAACTACCTGCTACCACGCATGGACATGGTCCAGTTACCCGTTGCCTCGCTGGAACGCGATTGGTTCGAGCTCGTCGCCGGCACTTACATGGATGAATTCGCCGAGAGCCATGCCAAAGACATGGTGGTTCGCGAAAGCGTTGCCGGCGTAGTACCCTCGGCAGGGGTGGGAACCTGTTTTTCGAGGCGCGCATTGCGGGCACTTTGCGACGCGACCCATAACGTCCCGTTTAACACCAACAGCCTCACCGAGGACTACGACGTCGGCAACCGGCTGGCGCAACTTGGCATGCAGGCCATCTTCGGCGTATTTCCAGTCACCTACCGGGTGGCGCGCACCTCGTGGTTTCGTGGCGCCAAGAGCCGCGAGGTGCTCATTCGTATGCCGCTTTCCGTGCGCGAATTTTTCCCCGATACGTTTCGCCTGGCGTATCGGCAAAAGGCGCGCTGGGTGCTGGGCATCGGCCTGCAAAGCTGGGAACAGATCAAATGGCAGGGCTCGTTTGCGGCCCGCTACCTGCTGTTGCGTGACAGGAAGAGCACCGTCACTGCGATTGTCAATGTGCTTGGTTACCTGCTGGTATTGCAGTTTATTTTTATCCACATCGCTACGCTGGCTGGTTGGCGCAACCTCTACTTTCCGTCGCTATTTACCGAGAACAGCGGCTGGCGGGTGCTTCTTTACCTGAACGCAATGACGCTCGCCATTCGCTGCGCCCACCGCATCTACTTCACCACCATCCTCTATGGCTGGGAACACGGACTGATGTCGGTACCGCGCATGGTGGTCAGCAACTTCGTCAATTTCATGGCGGTATGCAGAGCGTGGCGCCTGTATTTGTCGTACCTGTTCCGTGGCCGGGTATTGGCCTGGGACAAAACCATGCACGACTTTCCCACCAACGCGCAATTGCACAAACGGCGCCAGCGCCTGGGTGAACTACTGCGTTCCTGGCACGCGGTCGAAGAAGGCGCGCTAGGCGAGGCACTCAAGGAACAGGCGACCAGCCACGCACCTCTTGGACGCATTCTGGTTTCCAACGGCTGGCTCGACGAGGAAACGCTGGCCGAAGCCATCGCCTATCAGTCAGACCTGCCCCGCGCGCACCTTACCGTTGAGCAAGTGCGGGCTTATGCCGGTCACGTGTCCACAGAGTTTGGCACCCGGTTTCGTGCGGTCTGCATCGGCCTTGATGCAGAATTGCGGCCGTTGCTGGCGGTCGCGAGCCCGTTATCGGAAGAAGAATTGTACGAATTGGAACAAATTTTCGGCAGGGAACCGCAATTGCACATCGCTCGCGAAAGCGAGATCGCCATTGCATTGCGATTGGTGCGAGGTGCGGACGACAGCTT
>JBDTPE010000248.1:0-4947 GCA_039932875.1 Betaproteobacteria bacterium
TCGCATGGCGGCGCCTGCGGATTGTCCCCATGAAATAAGGGACTGCTGTTCTGCCGTGAAGCCGTCAATCGTCGGCACGGGTGGCTGCTTGTTGGCTCCTCGAACGCCAGAAGGGGCAAATATGCCCCTTAGCTAATGTGGGTGCCCAGCGATTTCGAGTAAGCCGTTATCGGGGTTGGCAAATGACACTTGTCCAAACTGCGAACTAGGGAGCTGTCGCCGCCAACAGTTTTCCCGTGCCGGCCGCGAGGGCATAACCTGCGATCAATGCCAAGAGCGCAATTATTAACAGTGTGGTTTTAGGGCCGTCAATGTCATGCCGCTCAACGCCATCAATATCGCCGATTGGTACACGCGTAGTTTCTGCTTTTCCAGATTCAATACCCTCAATTGAATCTGCATTGACCGCGCTGATGCGTAGCCCGATCAATTTGCCGCCAGCCATGTGGATGATCACATCGTCCTTCAGTGCGAGGCGTGGGCCCGATTCATTTTTTGAAAGCTCCGTTGCGCCCGCGCTGGTTGAAGCCGCCCCAGTCCGATACGATACAGGTTGCAGTGAAGTGCATCCCACCATGGAAATCAACGAAACGAGCACGACTATTTTCTTCATTAGCAAGTCCATAAAAGTCTCGCCCTTCGCTATGTAAATTTCATTTTGTGGTTCCAGCCAACATTGGCCGAGTTGAATATGACTGCCATGCTAAAAAAATGGCTTGCAAATGACTTTCAACCCAGCGCTTGCTTTCGTCAAATTACGCCGGATGCCTTGACGAAATAACCGATTTTCCCAATGAGTAGCCCGTGGGTTGAGTAGTGGAAATATGGAACTGAGAAATTCCGGGCACAAAATTGGATTCGTGAATGATCGGGTCAAGTCCAGAAAATGCCCATAACCGATATCCGGAATGCTTCGCCTTCTCTAAGGCGTTGGTGCTGCTTTCCACGCCTGCAGTAAATTTCGCAAAGCCAACGGTGGATTGACAGGTTCGATTCCGCCGGCCTGGTCGTGGGTATTGGTGCCGTGGCATGAAGCACATACGCGGATTTCTCCCGGCTGCACGGTAAGCCATACACGTTCGCGGACCACCGCGTTTCCGGCTGCATCGGTGGTTTGCCAGGCGAGTGCGCGACGGGCCGGGACAAACGCGGCGGTCGAACCGTCGGCAGCGATCTTTACGCTGCCTACCGGCCCGCCGGGATTGGCCGCATACAAACCGTTCTTGTCAACCGCGGCCGGGTCGTGAAGATTTTGCGCGATTACGCGGCGGCCCACGCCACCGGTCGGCCCTCCGTTGTAGCCGCGAACCAGGTCCCCCTGCACGATCTGGTAATGAACGATGTCGTAGGCGTTGGCGCCGTTCGGCAGATTGGTAGCGCCCATCTTGACGGTCGAGACGCCGCCGGGAACGCGCAGGTTAAATGGCTGCTGCAGGTCGCCGCGATCGCGCTTGGTCTGGTTGCGCGTGACGATGAGGGCGAGATTGTTGGTGGTGAGCCAGGACCGGAATGCGGCGGGGTCGACACCTACGTCGGCGAACACGCTGCTCTCTGGAGCCGGCAGGCTGGGCGAGCGACGAGTCGGTCGGGCCCTCGCGACGACTTCCACGGCTTCGATTTCCCATAGCAGCCCGTTGTAAGCGAGCGGGAAATCCGGATTGAACCAGGTAACGCTCTTGCTGATGCCGCTGCCCGTCAACACCGGACCCGCGCTGTACCGGCCGGTCGCCCCATTTAATGATAGCGATCTCAACCGGAACGGGGTATAAGTCGCGATGTCAGGCTCGACGGCGCCGGTGTGGCTGGCAATGAGCGTGCCCGACACCAGCGGCAGTGGATTGCGATATCGACCGCCCGGGGAGCTGGGCTGTCCCGCGCCGGCCGAGCCATCGGCGGCGGTCACATCGGTGACGGCCATCGCCTCGGGATTGGTCGTGGGTGGGCCGTTAAACTTCACGATCTGGTTGGATGTCAGTGAGCCGAATTCACGTGCGTGGATCGCGAAATAGTTTCCCGGATGGGCTGGGTCTTCGCGCATGTGGAACAGGCCCGTGTCTCCGCCCACTTCATGGCGGTTCACGCGGATGCTGGCGTCAGTGTTTTCCGACAGATTCGGGTCATTGCGGAAGGTTGGCGGCATGAAACGGAACGACAGTTCGTGTCGGCCGATGTGATTGAGGGTTTCCTCCTCGGTGCCGTCTTCATTGACCTGCCATGGGGTGAAAAGATTGCTGGTATAGCCATTCACTGGATAGCCGCCGAACAGGCCGCTGGTACTGTTGGCGCGCGGCTCCGGATAAATTTCGGCGCGATTATTGTGATCAAAGGCCGAGCTGGCGCTTTCGTTGACGTAGTTGAAAGAACCATTCGGTGGATTTCCCGGGTTACCGCGATCGACGTCGGCCTGCTGGTCCTGCTGCATGTGATCCCAACGAGTGAAAATGACGCGGCCGAAACTGTCGATGCTGGGCGAAAAAGCGCCACTGGGCGTGTGGTTCAGCATCCTCAGGTCGCCACCGGCTACTGCAGGATCAATGCTCCACAAGCCTGACACCGTGGGTGCGCTTTCGTATTCGTCAAGTTGCGGATACAAGTGTGCCTGCCCGTCGCGCGGACGGTCGGAGCCGAATATGATGCGGTCGTCGGTGCCGTATATGGGCGAGACGTTGTTGTAGATCGTCGGCTGGTTGGCGACTTTGGTGATGACCACCGGCTCAGTTGTTCCCAGCCCCGCCACTTCGTAGACCTGCCAGAAATAGGCGGGCCGCGCGAATTGGCGAGGTGCGCCGACCAGCATGCTGAAGACGGCCTTGGCACCGCTCCAATGGACAGTCGGTTCCCGCACGGCAATAGGGCGGTTGTGTCCGCTAGACGGAGGATTGGTATCCACCTGTGCGCCGTCCACGCCATAGCCGGCTTCTTTCGTCAGGTTGCGAAGTGTGCCATCCTGGTAGCGAATCATCAGGTCGCCGCCCCGCACAACCTCGTCTGCGCCGGTTTTGTGATTGCCGAATGTCGAGAGACGGCCGGTAAAATCACCCAGCGTGGGCACCTGCGCAACGAACATGATCGGATTGTCCGTCGGGCCGCTGACCGCAAACGTGGCCGTACAGATTGTATTGGCATTTACGACGATGGCGGTGGTGGTTGAGGAGCTGCTGCAGGCACCCGACCAGCCAGTGAAGCCTGAACCGGGCGAGGGTGTCGCCGTCAGTGAAATATTGCTGCCCTGAACGAAATTGACCGAACAGGTTGCACCGCAATTGATGCCAGCCGGTTGCGAGGAGATGCTGCCATTGCCGGCACCTGCGAGAGAAACGGTCAGCGAGAATTGCGGCAGCGCCGTAAAGCTCGCCGTGCAGTGTGAGCCAGTATTGTTGATTCCGGGCGTGATGACCAGCTGCGTGTTGGCCAGGGTGCCGCTGCAGTCACCCGACCATCCGGTAAATGCTGACAGGGAATCGGGCGTGGCTGTTAGTGTAATCGTGGTGCTCTGGTCGAATTCAGAGGTGCAGGTTGCGCCGCAGTTAATGCCGACAGGACTGGAGCTGACCACACCACCACCGCTTCCGGTGCGCGTGACATCCACGCTCGCCGGTAACATTGGAATGCTCAAACCCGAGCGTGCTTTGACGGCAGAAATATCCGAGGAGTTGATTGCGCCGCTGGTATTGACGTCGTGCCGGAAATTTGCGGCGGTGACACTTTGCCCTGAACGGGCCTTGATGGCACTAATGTCGGATGAATTGACTGAAGACGTGCTGTTGATGTCGCCGACCAGGAAGCCGAGCGTAACCAGGACGTCGCTTGTACCGAGGCCATCGGTGACGCCAGTGAGTTGAACCTTGATGCGGGCGTTGTCGCGCAGGGTACTGATAGTGACGATGATCTCATTACCAATCGTTGTCGCGGACACGCCACTGACGACGACCGCGGTACCGTTAAGGTGGTCGAGGACGGTCACGCCGCTGAAGCCGGTGATGGCTGTGTCGAACTGAAACACGAGTTTGTGGCCCGCGCCTAAGACGCGCGGCTCGACGGTGACGGTGCCGTTGAGGGGCGCCAATGTGATCGGCAGATCGAATATTCCCGCTGCGCCGTGAATTTTGCGCGATTGAACGGCGAGCAGTGTTGGGTCGGCGAGTGCGCATCCGATTGCCAGCAATTGAACCAGCAGGACTAGCTGGCGAAGCATTTTAAATTTCATCATCATGGATTTACCGATTTCTAATTTTGTCAAAAGTGGTCGCCAAAGCACTTGGCTTGCCTAACTACATAACGCTGCGCCGGCGGCTCAGCATTGGGTCACCTGACTTGCCCGAAAACGACCGCCTAAATTCCGGTCACCCGGAAAGCGGTCCGGTAAACCAAGCACGCCCGCAGCGATGTCGCCGAGAGTGATTGCAGGCACGTGGTAGTCGAGTGCGCTGACCAAACTGAACGGCGCGGCAATGCCCAGGTCATGCAGGCGACGGATGATTTGCTGTACGCCCTCCATGATCCCCGCGCCATCGATTTCGGCGAGCATGGGTGCCAGCGGCGAGATGCTCGCCGCGTTGATGTCCGCCTCGGCCACATATGAGACATAGTGGTCGTTGCCCAGTTGTTTAACGCGGCCTGGGCGCCACTCATTTTTGGCAGAGAGCTCAGCGGGGATGGTTTTCACCCATTGCTCGTTGGTATCGTGCGCGCGAACGCGCCGGCGCCAGCCCGGTTTGCCAACCGGAATTGGATTCTTGGCAAGCCAGGTGCTACAGGCGAACTCATGGAAATCGGTGCACAGGTCTGCATTTAGACTCCCATCACCGAACTCGATTCCTTTAGTAGCCGCTTTCGACGCAGCGCATGCGGCTTCCGTTTCTACCATATTGAGTGTGAGCGCCTGACGGATTTTGGGCCATGCTGGAAATGGTTTGCCAACGTAGGCGATGCAAATATCCATCGCGG
>JBDTPE010000249.1:0-4938 GCA_039932875.1 Betaproteobacteria bacterium
ACAGGTCATCATCGATCTGCCGACTGCGCCTCTCGTCGATGCCGTCGCTGATGTCTGGCACGACCATCAGCTCCAGAGCCTCCATATCTTGTCCAATTTCGTCATGCTTTTCGGCCTGCATTTTCAGGCGCCGCAGATAATCGAGTGCACGATTCTTCGCCGTCGCCATCAGCCAGGCGCCGGTGTTATCCGGAATGCCGTCGCGCGGCCATTTTTCAAGCGCCGCCACCAACGCATCCTGCGCCAATTCTTCGGCTAAACCGACATCACGCACGATACGGGAAACACTGGCAATGATTTTCGCGCCCTCAAGCCGCCAGATCGCGGTGATTGCCTGATGCTCAGCAGCTGGCATGATGGAATGCTGTTCGCGTTGCGGCGCGCAAAATCAACTGCCAGTTGTCGCGTTGGCGTCCGGCTGCATGTAGACCACTTCCCAAAGATGACCGTCCAGATCCTCAAATCCGTGACCATACATGAAGCCATGATCCTGCACCGGGTTGGGCGCTGAACCGCCCGCCTCCACTGCCTTCGCCACCAAGTCGTCGACACTGGCGCGACTGTCGGTTGAAAGACACACGAGCACTTCGGTCGACTTGGTGGCGTCGGCAACCGGCTTTTTGGTAAATGTTTGAAAAAAAGGTTCTGTCAACAGCATCACGAAGATGTTCCCAGCCACCACCATGCAGGCCCCCTGCTCATTGGTGAAGTTCGGTTCAAAAGCGAAGCCAAGGCTGGCAAAGAAGGCCTTGGATTTTGGCAGGTCTTTTACTGGCAGATTGACGTAGATTTTCTTGCTCACGTTTTTCTCCTGAAATATATTTTCTTGAAGTCTCTTGCTGGTGAAACCAATGCTTGACAGGTTATGTATGACATTAGCTCAGCGAGCTTCGGCCAGTGCCTTCAAACTGGCCAAGCCGGTCTCGTAGTCATTGCCAACCATCTTGTCCATATCCATGAACAGATGGACAATTTTGAATAAGTACGGCACAGGACCGTCCATCGCCCAGGTTAACCGCGTGGCAGCGCCTTCAGGTTGCAGGGTAAATGTCACGACGTTGCTGATTTCGACAGGATCGGTCATTTTCAGCTGCATCACCACTTTCGAGTTCGGCGATGAGTCAGTCACGGCGATGCTACCCTTGCCCGCGTCTTTATTGCCTTCAAAGGTATAGGTTGCGCCAGGCCCCGCGGTCGGACCGCTGTAAACACCCTTCATTTTTGGATCTTTCTTTACATACGGATTCCACTGATTGAACGCCTTCATGTCGTTGATCATTGGAAACAATTTTTCGGGCGCGGCCTGAATGGTTGCCGAGCGGGTGACTCGAAAGGTATCCGGTCGAGTGGTCACAAACAACAAAAAGGCAACGAGCGCGACGACAAGAACAATCAATATAATTTTCAACATGACTTTCACCTTCAATGAAGTTGACTTGGGATAAATGGCTAAAACCAAACACCGCCGGGTTGCGTTCGTCAATGAACGCAGGAGACGTGACTCGCACAGTTTGGACTAGGCAAGCATGTTGCTGATCTCGTGAAAACGTACAACTGCCTTGCCCGGCGCAAAATCTTCCAGTTCGAACAGCTGCCGTACTTCAATCGCGCCGATGCCGCCATCAACAGCGGGATTGGGAAAGCGTCTGGTCCATTCCAACGCCTCGTCGCGCGAGCTGACCTGAATCACGGTATAGCCGGCAATTAATTCCTTGGTTTCGCTGAATGGCCCGTCGGTGACGACACGTTTTTCACCGTCATATTGCACACGCCAGCCCTTACTCGTCGGCTGCACGCCTGAAGCATCGAGCAATACCCCGGCACGCACGAGTTGCTCATGGTACGCCGCCATGCCGGCCATCAAGGATTCGGGAGGCATGACGCCTGCTTCGCTGTCCGCGGTAGCTTTGACTACGATCATGAATCGCATATCGTTCTCCTGTCCGTCTGGTTAGCAATAGGACAACATTCGCAACAGATGCCGCGAATGCCGCATTCATGGTGACGACGAAACAGCAACAGCGAATTCGACAGACGGGCGCAAAAAAAAATTAATTTTATTGCGTCCTTAAACGAAGCACGGGGCGACTTCACGCACTTCGACAGTCAGCCACTCTGCGGCCGGACATAGTTTGGCAAGCTCGATGGCTTCAGCACGGGTCTGGCAGGAAACCAAAAAGAAACCGCCAACCATTTCCTTCGCCTCCGCAAACGGTCCGTCAGAAACGAACGCCTTCTTGTCGCGAATTTCAACGCGGGCGGCATCTGCCTGCGATTTCAATGACTCGGTGGCAATCAGTAACCCGCGCGACTTCAATTGTTCGCCAAACGCAACCATGCGCGCATAGAGCTCCCGGCCCTCTTCTTCGGTTCGGCTTTTCCGCTGTGTCGGATGTTCGATCATCAAAAGCATATACGACATGGTTTCCCTCATTAAATAGTGGTCAGTGAACGTCGGTTAGGCACGCGTTTGCTCGCTACCCTCTCCAGTGCGGTGGATAGGTCTTTTCAAAATAGGGCAGCGCTTCGATTCGCGTCATCCAGGCGGCGACTCTGGGCGGTACCAACGCGAGCATGTCGTAGCCTGGCTTGCGCTTGTCGATGCGCCCAAAAAACGCCACATACGGGTACAGCGTAAAATCGGCACCGCTAAGTTCGTCACCGGCGAGAAAGTCTTTGTCCAGCCAGGTTTCAACGCGCAGAAGTTCGCCTTCCATCGACTTCTTTCCGGCTGCGATCACCGCAAGATTTGGCAACATGTCTGCCGGGCCGAAAATCTCCGCAAACATCTGACTATTGATGGGGTCAATATAAGCCACCACCTCAGCCGCGCGGCGACGAGCGACTGCCCGCGCCTGCACATCTTTCGGCCATAACGGTTCACCGCTGTCGGGATAGCGATCCTCCAGATATTCAAGCATTGCGGCCGATTCATACATGGCGAATCCGTTGTCCATCAGCGCTGGTATTTTCCGGCGCGGATTCACTTCTGCGAATGCTGCCGACTTCAAGTCGTCATTATCGAACTGCATGCGCTTGGCTTCAAAGGGCAATTTCTTGTGCTCCAACGCAAGCCAGACTTTCCAAGCGTAGGGCGATCCAGAGCCGAAATAAAACGTGATGGGACTTGACATTTTTTTCCTTGATTGACGATGAATGTTGCCACGGTTGCGGCGGCCATAGCACTGGAGTCTAGCACCGGCAAAAGCAGAGACGCGCATCGTGTTCGACTTTGTCCTACGTCAGAAAGCGCAGATGACTGGTGTCAAATAAATCGGTGAAAAGATGAAATAGCTTTTGGTGTGCATTGCCTATTTAAATTCACGCAGAAATGACTGGCAACGTTGTTTCAAGGCGGTAGCGTGAAGCCGCCATTCGGGCGGATAAAAGGTATGCACGTTTGGGATTTTTGACGTTACATCCAGGAGAAACAAATGCAGAAAATCAAAGAAATAATGAGTACAAACGTACAGGTAATCGGACCAGACGCAACAATCACGGACGCTGCGCAAAAAATGCAGAAAGGCAACTTCGGCATGTTGCCAGTTGAAGAAAATGATCGCATGATTGGCTCGATATCGGATCGGGACATTGCCGTCCGTGCCGTCGCCGCAGGCAAGCCGTTGACTACCAAAGTTCGCGAAGTGATGACTGAAGGAATCATCTGGGCATTTGAAGATGACTCAATTGCCGATGCAGCCGAGAAAATGAGTGAACACCAGATTCGGCGACTGCCCATCGTCAATTCTTCAAAGCGACTGGTCGGCATCGTCGCACTCGGTGATTTTGCGGTGGACACTGCAGATATTAAAGTTGCCGGCGAAGTATTATCCGAAATATCCCAGCCAGCTTGACAACCTTTTGGGCCATGCCGCGTTAATTTGGCATGGCACGCGGTACAAGTAACCCCGCGTAAACTGTTGTCCAAGGTTCATGCGTTGTTTTTTGCTCGCTAAAATGGCAAGCGCTTGCGCCACTCTTTGAGGAGTAAGTCATGAAACTACGCGCCCGACCATCCGTGACCAGATGCCTTGCTGTCATTGCAACGCTAACGCTCGCGGCGCCAGTCGTTAATGCTCAATCTAGCCAGTCCAATCAAGTCGTACAGAATTCGAGTACCTATTCTGCGGCAGCATTCGGGCAACAGGAACTCGACCAGATGCTCGCGCCGATCGCGCTCTATCCGGATTCACTACTCACCCAAATCCTGATGGCGTCAACCTATCCTCTTGAAATTGTCCAGGCCGCGCGGTGGTCCCGTGCCAATCCGGGCGTCGGCGGCGATCAGGCCGTGCGTACGGTCCAGCGGCAAAATTGGGACCCCAGCATCAAATCGTTGGTGGCGTTTCCAGAAATCCTGGACATGATGGATAGATCGCTGGATTGGACCGAACGCTTGGGCGACGCATTCCTAAGTCAGGAAGCACAGGTCTGGGATACGGTTCAGGAATTGCGTCAGCGGGCGGCTGCGGCGGGTAATCTACAATCGAACGACCAATTTCGCATCGAGCAGGATGGACCCACCTACATCATCCAGTCGGCGCGACCGGATGTCATTTACCTGCCCTACTACGACCCGCTGATCGTTTACGGCGACTGGTGGTGGCCAGGCTACGCACCCATGCGATGGGCACCCTGGAACGGGTACTATTCACGTTCCGGTTACGACCGGGGATTCTATTGGGGCAACGGTATTTACGTCGGTTCCGGCTTCTTCTTTGGCGGCATCAACTGGCGCCAGCGGCACGTCAATGTCATCAATCACAACAGCTTTTATTACCGCAATGTAAATCGTCGACCAGCGCCGGGCAATAGCTGGCAGCACGATCCCGACCATCGTCGCGGTGTTCCGTATCGCGATCCAGCTTTGCGCCAGCAATTCATTCGTACGCCGCGCTCACCGGATTCTCGCGGCAGGAACACCAACGTGCCAACGGC
>JBDTPE010000250.1:0-4918 GCA_039932875.1 Betaproteobacteria bacterium
TTGTGGTGGGTACGGCAAAGCTGGTCAAAGATTTGCCGGAACGGATTCGGGGGGACCTCTATCCCTCACTAGCGCAAATCGCGGGCCACGCGATGTCGTCCATTTTTCTCGACTCACTGGCGGTCGATATCGAATTGCTGCAGCGTGTAAATGCGACGTTAACTGTGGTTGACCCGGAAAGACTGAAGCAATCCGGCATGAATCTGCACCATGTCGATGTCTTCGTTGCCTGCCCGAATGAGCCGCTGGAAACATTGGCATACGAACACGTCGGCGACTTGCCGTGGACGACGCGGCTGTTGATGCGCTCCATCGGCGCGATGCGGCGTGGCGGTGCGGCTCTGGCTAGTTACATGCTCTTCGATCACCGCTATTGCAAAGCGCTCATTGCGATGGGTTACGAGGATACGATAAAGCGCCGCGAAGAGATCGCCATCTTCTTTGATCCCGGCGCCTGTCCATTGCCGACGGTCATCCCCCTGAACGTATTCGACCCCGGACGAACCCACACCATGGAGGCAATCAAGTCATGAGCGATAGCTTGGTGCCGGCGGCGAAACCGCAGCCGCAGGCGCGTAGCGGCTACCGGCACTTTCTGCCGATTGCCACGCGTTGGATGGACAACGACGTCTATGGTCACGTCAACAACGTCATTTACTATTCGTACTTTGATACCGTCGTCAATGAGTACCTGATAACTCAGGGTGTCCTCGATATCGTGAATAGTCCGGTCATTGGGCTAGTGGTGGAAACTGGCTGCAGCTACTTTGCCTCGATTGCATTTCCCGAGAAAATCGATGCCGGATTACGTGTCACGAAACTGGGCAATTCCAGCGTGCGCTACGAAGTTGCGTTGTTTCGCGATGGCTATGAGCTGGCAGCGGCGCAGGGGCATTTTGTGCACGTCTATGTAGATCGGGTGACGCTAAAACCACGGGCGCTAGGCGAAAAACTCAAGGCAGCCCTGCAGAGAATTCAGCTGTAGCGTCTAGTATTGGCGGGGCTTTACGGGCATTTTCTGCCTGCGATCCGCGACCATGGCTGATCTAGCCGAAGAAATGCTAGGCCAGCAAGATACGTGATTTGAATCGCGTCTGTATCCACACGCTGATTTCTTCGATCTCTTCCATGCAAATCGAGTGCGGCATAGGGTATTCGCGCCACTCGATTTTGTAGCCGCGCGCTTCCATTTTTGTTCGAGACGACACAGCCAGCGCAAGCGGGACTATTGGATCCTGCGTACCGTGCGCCATCAGGATCGGAATATTGGCGTTTGCAATGCTTGCCTCGGCAGCGAGCGAGTCGTCCAACGTCAAATAGGTTGACAGTGCCATGATGCCGCCCAATGCTTCGCGATGGCGCAGGCCGGTTTGCAAGGCAATCGCGCCACCCTGTGAAAACCCGGCGAGAATGATTTTGTCTGCCGGAATACCGCGTTTGACTTCCCGCGCGATTAGTTCCTCAATAAACGCCTGCGACTGCCGCACACCAGCTTCATCAGGCTTGCGCTGCAGCTCCGCCATCGAAATGTCGTACCAGCCGGGCATCACCTGACGATTGTTGATGGTGATGGGCCGCATCGGTGCCTGCGGAAAGATAAACCGCAGCGGCAAGTTGGCGGGCAGACCAAGCTCTTTTACAACTGGCACAAAGTCCCAGCAGTCAGCACCGAGGCCATGCATCCAGATAACGGTGCCATTGGGTTCGGCGCCGGTGTTGAGTTCGATATGGTCGATCATTGCTTTGAATAGTAGGTTCGTTGTAGGTGGGATGTTAGTCGCGGACAGGTTCTTTCAGTTGTTTTCCGCAACCGTCTTGCGAAGTGCACTCTTGGGTCGAAAAGCTTTGATCACATCGTCATTTGTTTCCAGATACGGGCCGCCGATCAAATCGATGCAATAGGGCACCGCTGCAAAAATGCCGACTTCAATCGGCTTGCCGTCCGCATCCTTCAAGCCTTCCAGCGTCTCTTTGATTGCCTTTGGCTGCCCGGGCAGATTGATGATGAGCGATTGTTTGCGCAGTACGGCAACTTGTCGCGACAGAATCGCTGTGGGTACAAACCGAAGCGAAATTTGCCGCATGCGTTCGCCGAAGCCGTCCATTACCCGGTCCGCGATTGCAAGCGTCGAATCCGGCGTCACGTCGCGTAGCGCGGGGCCGGTGCCACCGGTGGTCAATATCAGAGAGCATCCCTCAACGTCGGCCAGGTTCTTGAGGCTCGCCTCAATCTGTGCATTTTCGTCTGGAATGACCGACGAAAAAAACGTGATGGGATTCTTCAGCGCTGATGTCAGCCAGGCTTCGAGTGCGGGCAAGCCTTCATCACGATAGACACCTTGGGATGCGCGGTCGGAGATGGAAAGCAGGCCGATCTTGGCGGCGTCATGACTCATGGACTACGACCGGCTTATTCAGGGGCGCGCGACTGCGCGACCACGAGGCTGTGAATTTGCGAATACAGCAGCCGATAGTTTTTTGGGGGGCGATTTTTCGCCTTGTCGTCTTTCGCGCCGTGAATATACTTGTCCAAAATGACGCGATCCGCTTCCGGAAATTCGTTGGCAAACGCGCCCAGTGCAGATTCATCGCTCAACAGCCGCTCACGCCAGCGTTCGGCTAGATGGTGCAGGGCGGTTTCTTTTTTGTTCGGTGCTTTAAGCGAATTGAGCTGCTCGATAATAGGTGCGGCGTCAACTTCACGCATCAGTCGACCGATGTATTGCATTTGCCGCTTCATGCCACCATATTTGCTTTTGGGAATACGCTTGGCATCTACTATTGCAGTCCGCAAGTCTTCGGGCAGTGTCAGCTTGTTGATTGTTTCCGAAGACAGGCCGACCAACTCTTCGCCGATGTCCTGCAATGCCAGCATGTCCCGCTTTTTCTGGCTTTTGCTGATAAAATTTTCTTCTTCTGAGTCTGTCATGGTGTTCTTGGTTTTTTCCGGCCTGGTCCTTGCGTCTTTAAGCTTCAAGCGCTCGACAAGCAGTGATGATACCGCACCGTCCCTGCTTTCCTTCCTGCCCGATTGCGGCACTGTTCTCAAATTTACTCCCTGAAAAACAAATAACCGTGTCTTCTACCGCCTCTTTTGCACCTGGCAGCCTTGCCGACCTCGCCCAGTTTTCACTGGAACGCGCCAAAGTACTCGGCGCTACCGCCGCTGAAGTGGAGATTTCTACTTCGCTTGGACAGGACGTGACCGTCCGACTGGGCGAAGTCGAGACCATCGAACACAATCGCGACAAGGGGCTGGGTATCACGGTCTATCTGGGCCAGCATCGCGGAAACGCGTCGACGACAGATTTGTCGCGCGAAGCCATTGAGCGCACCGTCAAGGCGGCGCTGGCGATTGCCAAGTACACCGCTGCGGATGAATTCGCAGGACTGGCCGATCCGAGCCGCCTGGCGAAGCCGCCCTATGGCGACTTTGACTTGTACCACCCTTGGAAACTTGCCGTCGATGACGCCATTGCGATGGCCAAGCGGATGGAAGCGGCCGCATTCGCGGTGGATAAGCGGATCAACAATTCTGAGGGTGCCGCCGTTTCAACTTACGAGTCCGATTTCATCTATGCCAATTCCGCTGGTTTCCTCGGCGGCTATCCGGCGACGCGCCATAGCGCCAGTTGCACCATGATTGCGACCAGCAAACATGGCATGCAACGCGATTACTGGTATGCCGTATCGCGAGCCGAGCAAGGGTTGGAATCGCCCGACGACATCGGGCGCCGTGCTGGCGAACGCACCGTCGCCCGGCTCGATGCGAGACGGATTGCCAGTTGCGAAGTGCCGGTTTTGTTCGAGGCGCCGATCGCATCCGGACTGATTGGCAGCTTTGTAGGCGCTGTCAGCGGCAGCGCGCTCTACCGCAAGGCGAGCTTCTTGCAGGATAGTCTCGGTGAAACCGTGTTTTCGCCCCTGGTTTCAATTCGCGAGGATCCCGCCATTCGTGGCGGGCTGGCGAGCGGACCGTTCGACGGCGAAGGTGTAACAACGGTCGCGCGCGACGTGGTGAAAGATGGCGTCGTACAGGGCTATTTTCTTGGCAGCTATTCGGCACGCAAATTGGGCATGCAGAGTACCGGCAACGCCGGCGGCAATCACAATCTGATGGTCACGCCGGGAGAGCTTGATTTTGCCGGGCTGCTGAAAAAAATGCATCGCGGACTGGTCGTAACCGAGTTGATGGGGCAGGGGGTCAACAACGTGACGGGAGATTATTCGCGCGGCGCGGCCGGCTTCTGGGTGGAGAACGGTGAGATCGCCTACCCGGTCGAAGAAATTACCATCGCCGGCAACATGAAACAGATGTTCAAGGACATCATCGCCATTGGCAATGATGAGTTGGCGTTGGGTTCCAAGCGCGTAGGTAGTGTACTAATCGAGCGCATGTCGATTGCCGGGGAGTAGTCGCCCCGCCGTTATAGGCAATTCCGCTTGCTCTATACTCTGTATCGAAGTCGCAATTCAATGCGACCGCAACCACGAGACTAGAACCCAGAGGAGAAGCAAATGCAAAGACGTAAATTCCTGTCGTCGGCTGGCGCAGGACTGGCAGCCGGTGCTGCCGCAATTCCAGCGCTTTCACAAGCGCAAACTGCCGCCTTACCAACAATAAAATGGCGGCTTGCGTCGAGCTTTCCGAAGAGCCTGGACACTATTTATGGTGCGGCCGAAGTCATCTCCAAGCGTGTTGCCGCAGCTACTGGTGGCAAGTTCCAAATTCAGGTATTCGCCGCTGGCGAAATTGTCCCCGCGTTCAGCACCGTCGACGCCGTGCAAAACGGTACCGTCGAGTGCACGCATACCGCGCCATACTATTTCTTCGGCAAGGACCCGACCTTTGCCTTCGCCTGTGCGATTCCGTTCGGCATGAATGCCCGTCAACAAAACGCCTGGATGTATCACGGTG
>JBDTPE010000251.1:0-4891 GCA_039932875.1 Betaproteobacteria bacterium
CCAACACAGACAGAATCGCCGGAATGCCAAGCACAAACCAGACGCTAAACAACTGGTGATACCGCGCTGGCAGTGGCGCCCCCGTTTTCGCCGCGTCGCGCGCCATGTTGCGCAACTGAATCTGTATCCAGACTACGGGCAGCCAGCAAAGCCCAGTCACGAGGTAGAGCACGATGGATACCATCAACCACCCTTGCGTGAGTGGCCAGCCAATCTGCTGCGCGAGCAACACGCCGGTAATGGGCTGCACGACGACCGCCGATGCTGTAAACACCAAGTCGGCCAACACAACGATACCGGCAGTATGCGCAATCAGCATCGGATCGCGCGTTCGATTTGCCATGAACATGAAGAAGGCAATGCCCGCGCCAGTGCCGAGTAGCACAGTTGCGCCAATGACGTGCAACCAACGCAGGATATCGATGGTAGTCACTAGCGCTCTTCCAACACGACCCATGTAACAGCGGCAAGTAATGTCGCCGGCAGGACCTTTAAAAACGGGCCGAGCGGATCGAGCCACAGTGCAGGCGTAAGCACAGTGCCGGCAACGAGATAGGCGATGGAAGTAGCGATCATGCCGATACACGCCCATCGCGCCGTAGGCCGATTTAGAATCGTTGCGCCCAATACGATGTCAACCCCAATGCCGCCCAAGACAAGAATCTTGGCAATCCCGATTGATCCGACAGCAGACGACACAACTGCCGCGGCGCGATCTATGGTCAGTGCACCAATCAGCCCTGACAATAGCCAGAATAGTGAAAGTGTCGCCACCATCACCGGCATGAGCAACGCAAGCGACGCGAACCAGCGCTCTTGAATGGTGGCGGGCATCGCAGCCAGCGTTTGCTCCAGCGACATCAGGTCCATGCCACGTAGTCGCCGCAGTTTTGCGGGATCACCCAACACTTCGTTTTCCAGTGCGATCAACGCTGTCGAGCGCAGCGGAGAACGCCAGCCGAGATGACCGAGCCGGTCGGCAAACCATGCAACGATGCCGACTGCCCAAAGCGGCACGGCGACCGACATCAAAGCGGGGCTAACGCCCATCCAAGCGCGCAGCCGATCAATGATCTGCTGCAAAGTCTGCGGCTCCGGTGCCACCACATCAACATCGATGCGAACGGGCAGACGTCCGTCCACCGCCTCCAAAACCACCTGCGTTACATCGCTCATCGCAACAGTCTGAATGCGCTTGCCAGCAAACGTGGGGACATACGCCCACGGAAAAGCCGCCATCATCCGCAGCAACGCTGACCCGCCGTATGCATTCGGGCCGATCACAAGACCGGGGCGAAGCACAATCCAATTGAGGCTGCTGCGCTTGATCACCTCATCGCCTCGCGATTTGCTGCGCATAAACTCGGTCGTCGCATTGGCTGCAGCACCAGGTGCGGAAATCTGAATGAGCCGTATTCCGTCGAGTGACTCACATGCGGTCACCAATGCGGCAATCGCCGTGCGATGAATATGCTCAAGGTTATCCCGCGAACCATCTTGCAGCGCCCCGGAGGCATTGACGACGATGTCAACATTCATCAGAAAGGGAGACCAATTCTGCGCGCTCCGAAGCGCGGCGATATCGGCTGGCCGCCACTCACATTGTGGAAAAAGGCGCGCACCATCGTTTGCTGAACGAGCCAGGCCAATGACATCATGTCCAGCAGCATGAAGCCGTTGAACAATTGCCAAGCCGATCAGGCCATTTCCACCAAGGACGAGAATGCGCAAATGAAGGCTCTCATGTAGAAGGAAACATCCAGCAACATCCGATTGCCTGCGTGAAGTTAACTGGAATCCAGAATGCTATCTCCAGACCGGAATTTTCACGTAACTGTCGTTATGCCACTGTACGCGTAACGGCGTCTTTGCATCAGCGATCGATTCATCGCTTACATCCTTGCCAGTGCCGTAGTTGATCTGCGCGCCGGAATTCTTGTTCACGTTCAGCACCACAACCAGGCGACTACCCTTGCTCATCTGCCGACTGGTCATCCGGGTGCGGTCGAAGGGGATTGTTTCCAACTGCCCTGGCCGCAGCAGTTGACGCTTAGTCATGTCCTTCGCATAGCTTGCACGGCCAATAAAATACGACAGATGGAAATACTCGCCATTCGGCGTGAGTTCATAAAGCACCACGCCAACGTCCATGTCTTTCTTGTTGATGGTGACCTTTAGTAAACCGGAAAGTTGGCCGGTCATGGTGACGGGAGCATCAAACGGCTCGCTGACGAAAACAAGTCCGTTTTTCTCATCAAGCGACTTTCTGATCCACGGATTTGGGTAGTAATCGTTGTTGGTAGTGCTGCGATCAGCCAGATCGACGATTTGCGAAAGGTGACCCGCCTTCACGGGTTTCCGTGCCGCCAACACGTGATCACTGCCAGACGGAGCGTCGCTCAGATACAACGTGAGCATTTGGTTGGCAGCCTTCTCGAGCGTGGGGGCGTGGCGCCATTCATTGGCACCCATTACTTCGTAGTTTATTTTGTCGCGTAACAATTCTGGCTTTGGGCCTGTTTTGAGGATGTAGTCAAGCCACTGGAAGGTAATCTCTGGCGTATTGATGTGGGCGACGGGATCGATGCGGTAGCCACGAAACTCAGCATTGGGCTGTGCTTGCGCACCCCAGTGGTCGGACGGACCGATGAGCAAGTAATGGTTGGCGCCCGGATTGTAGCGATAGTGTTCACGCAAGTAGTGCAACGCAGAAATCTGCGCATCATCGAAATAGCCAGTGATGGAAAGGATCGGAATGTTGATGTTTGCGAAATCCTTTCCGACCGGCACCATTGATTGCCAGTAGGCATCGTAGGAAGGGTGTTGCAACCAGCGCTGTAACCATGGATTGGCGGCCCCGTCGACCACATCGATCTCGCGGAAGGGACGCCCGCTGGCATACCACTTTTCTTCAAGCGCCCGCCAACGTGGTGGATCGAAGTACGTCTTGTTGTCCAGCAGTCTGTTATTGGTCACGAAAAATGCCCAACCGTAGTTCGCGGTGAGGAAAATATTGTTTTCCATCGGCAGGCCAAGTCCGGGAATCACGGCGACATACGGGACGATGGTTTTCAGTGCTGGATGCGGATGTTTTAGTGCCGCCCACTGCGCAAAACCGGTATAGCTGCCCCCATACATGCCGACCTTGCCATTGCTCCATGGCTGCCTGCTGATCCAGTCGATCACCGCATTCACGTCGCCAACCTCGGTCTCGTAGGGTCGAATTTCGTCTCTGCTCAGCCGCTTGCCACGTGGGTCGGCAACCACGCCAACATAACCTCGCACGGCGGATTGTCTGGCCTGATTGCGGCTAACGACAAGGTTGGAGTAGATATTAAAATATAGTGCCGCAGGTTGAGGCGTGGTGTCGCCACGCCGACGCATGATTACTGCCGACAGCGTCGCGCCATCCAGCGTCTTGATCAGCGCACCCTCATCAACGATGTAGCGTCGCGCATCATCTGCCGACATCAGCGCATCTGCGATCGGCAACAATGTCCTATAAGCGTCGTACACCTGGAACTTGCGGAGTACGTCCAATGCCTCGGTCAAAGAGATGACTGACTTTCCATATAGCAATTCCAGCGCACGCTGCATATCGCCACGCGAGGCGCTCAGGTCGTGGTTGAAAACACCCATTGCCCGTTCTGCGGTCTCGTCATTGAGTCGACCAAACACCTCGCTGAACGCGCGTTTCAGCGCGGCGTCAAATGGCCGATCAGAGCCAGCCGTTTCGCGCCGCGCTTTCAACAAGATCTCATACTGTAAGAATAGGGTATTGGCTCTTGGATCTCGCGACCGGCGCAGTTCGCGTAGTGCATCCAGCGAGGTCAGGGCATTGTCGAAGTCGCCCGCCACCATTTGCAGGCGATAGCGCATATTCAGATTGGTATCTTGATTGTCTTCCTGATAGACCTTGAGTGCGCGCTTGGCCAGATCGGGCATTGCAGCGGAAGTCGCGGCCTCGTCTGTTGTCGGCGACCACGCGAGACCAGTCGTTTGTGCGACGGCAAATTGAACGTTAATGGAGACTACAAATGTAATGCCCAGCAGTAGGTTTCTCATTGGTTGTCCAAGCGGTCGCGAAGGATCGACATTCTACGATTGAAATTGGCAGCGTCAACATTGGTTATTGCACTGCGCAGGTAAAATCAGACTGATCGTCAGATATGCCGATAAAACACCTTTGACGTCGCCCGCCACTGGCCGCATAGTTTCAAATATTGAAGATCACAGAAAGCCATATGAACGCCCTCACATTGCACTACCACCCACTCTCCTCCTATTGCCAAAAGGTGCTGATCGCGATCGACATCATGGGGGTCGACGTCGACAAGCGATTACTCAATCTCGGCGACCCTACAGAGCGTGAGGCGTTCATGGCTCTATGGCCGACGGGCAAGATGCCACTATTGGTGGACGAGGGGCGACCCATCCCGGAAACAAGCATCATCATCGAGTACCTGCAGCAGCATCACGCCCGAAGCGGCCAAACACTCATCCCGGTTGCGGCGGATGCTGCCCTCGATGTGCGCCTGTGGGATCGTCTCTTCGACATTTACGTGATGACGCCAATGCAGGCATTCACGGCGGACTTGCTAAAGCCCGAAGCTGAACGCGACGCAGCAAGCGTGGCGCGCGCGCGCGAGGGCCTGTTGAGTGCCTATGCGATGATCAATCAGCGACTTGGCGGGCGAAACTGGATTGCCGGTGATACGTTCAGCATGGCCGATTGTGCCACCGCGCCAGCACTGTTCTACGCCGTGACCTATGAGCCGCTTCAAACGCAGCATGCGCACTTGTCGGCCTATTTCGAAAGGCTGATGGATCACCCTTCAGTCAAGGCCACGATTGACAACGCACGGCCTTGGTTCAAGTTTTATCCAGGGCG
>JBDTPE010000252.1:0-4860 GCA_039932875.1 Betaproteobacteria bacterium
TGAATGTGCTGGTCAACAGTCTTGGCAAGCTACCGGCTGATTTGTTTTCGGAATTCGAAGGCAAGCATGCCAATGACCTTGGCTCCGGCGACGTGAAATACCATCAGGGATTCTCGTCCGACATTCAGACGACGGGCGGTAGCGTTCACCTGACGCTGGCCTTCAATCCGTCACACCTTGAGATCGTCAATCCAGTGGTTGAGGGCTCTGTGCGCGCCCGCCAACATCGTCGCAATGATCACGCTGGCAAAGAAGTATTGCCAATGCTCGTCCACGGTGACGCCGCATTTGCCGGTCAAGGTGTGGTGATGGAGACGCTCGCGCTATCGCAAACACGCGGCTTCAGAACCGGTGGGACCGTTCACATCGTCGTCAATAATCAGGTCGGGTTTACCACCTCGGATACGCGCGATGCTCGCTCATCGCTTTATTGCACCGACATCGCCAAAATGATCGAAGCACCGGTATTTCATGTCAACGCCGATGATCCAGAATCGGTGTTGCTGGTGGGGCGCATCGCGCTGGAATACCGCATGAAGTTCGGCAGCGATGTCGTCATCGACATGGTTTGTTTCAGAAAGTTGGGCCACAACGAGCAGGACGAGCCGTTTGTTACGCAGCCATTGATGTACAAGAAAATTGCGCAGCATCCCGGCACGCGCAAACTCTATGCAGATCGTCTCGCGGCCAATGGCACCACGACAGCCGCGTATGGCGATGATCTGGTGACCAATATTCGCGCGCGCCTCGACGCAGGCAAGAGTACCAACACCAAAATTCTCTACGGCATCAAGCCGCCATTGGCGGTGGATTGGGCGCCCTACATCGGCCAGGGCTGGCGTGCACCCGCGGACACCACGGTGCCGATGGAAACGCTTAAGAAATATGCCGAGCGCCTTACGCAGATTCCATCCGACTTCAAGGTGCATATGTCGGTTGAAAAGCTGCTGGAAAGCCGTCGCAAAATGGGCCGGGGTGAACTGCCGCTCGACTGGGGGATGGCCGAAAATCTTGCCTACGCGTCGCTGGTTGCGACCGGCCATCCGGTGCGCATGAGCGGTCAGGATTGCGGTCGCGGCACCTTCGCACATCGCCACGCCGTCTTGCATGACCAGAACCGCGAAAAATGGGATTCGGGCACTTATATTCCGTTACAGAATATCCAGCACGAGCAAGCCAATTTTGTAGTGATCGATTCGCTGCTGTCCGAAGAAGCCGTGCTCGGCTTTGAATATGGCTACGCCACCGCGCAACCATTTGAGCTGGTCATCTGGGAGGCTCAGTTCGGCGATTTCGTCAATGGCGCGCAGGTCGTCATTGACCAATTCATCGCCAGCGGTGAAACCAAATGGGCGCGCTTGTGCGGATTGAGTTTGTTCCTGCCACACGGCTACGAAGGGCAGGGCCCGGAACACTCATCGGCGCGGCTGGAACGATTCCTGCAGCTCTGTGCAGAACACAACATCCAGGTCGTGGTTCCCTCTACCGCTGCGCAGCTATTTCACATGATCCGGCGACAAGCGATCCGCAAAATGCGCAAGCCGCTAATCGTGATGATGCCTAAATCGTTGTTGCGCAAGAAAGAGGCGACTTCGTCGATGGAAGAGTTGTCAGGTGGCAAATTCGAAGTCATCATCGGCGAAACTGAAAAACTCAATGCGAAGAAAGTAAAGCGGATCGTGTTCTGTTCCGGCAAGGTCTATTACGATGTCGTTGCCGAGCGTGCCAAGCGCGAAATTCAGGATATCGCCGTGTTGCGCATCGAGCAGCTCTATCCTTTTCCACACGAAGAATTCAGAGAGCAGATTGCGCTGTATCCAAACGCAAAATCAGTCGTGTGGGCGCAGGAAGAGCCCGGCAACCAGGGCGCCTGGCATCGCATCCAGCATTATCTGCATCGCGAAATGCGTCCGGACCAAAAACTTTCTTACGCACTGCGTCCATCTTCGGCCTCGCCGGCCGTGGGATACCTCGCCAAGCATAACGAGCAGCAAAAAGAATTGGTCAATGCCGCGCTGTCGTTCGATGTTTCCACGTCAGCCTCCGCCGCAAACGGTTAACGTCGACAACCACTCAAAAAAAGATAACGATAGGAACAATCATGCAGATCGAAGTCAAAGTACCCGTCTTGTCAGAATCCGTTTCGGAAGCGTCGCTGGTGTCGTGGCACAAGAAAGCTGGTGAGGCAGTCAAGCGCGATGAAAATCTCATCGATATCGAAACCGATAAAGTCGTGATGGAATTGCCGGCCCCGGCCGACGGCGTTATCTTGAAAATCCTGAAAGCCGATGGCAGCTCCGTGGTGAGCGGCGATCTCCTTGCCATCATCGATACGGAAGCCAAGGCAACCGTCGCGGCGACGGTAGCGGCAACGCCGGCACCTGCGGCAGCCGCTGCGTCTGCTGCGTCGGCGCCGATGAGCCCCGCCGCCACGAAAATCGCCGCCGAGAACAAAGTTAGTGCGGGTGACGTGGCGGGCACCGGTCGCGGTGGCCGTATCACCAAGGAAGACGTGGTCAACAAAGCGGCCGCACCGGCTGCTTCTGCGCCGGCCGCCGCCAGGCCCGCTACGCCAGCCGTACAGATACCGGCAGGGGACCGTGCCGAGCAACGCGTGCCGATGTCGCGTTTGCGCGCACGAATTGCCGAGCGTCTGCTGCAATCGCAGGCGACCGCTGCGATTCTCACGACATTCAACGAAGTGAACATGGCGCCGGTCATCGATCTGCGTAACAAGTACAAGGAAAAATTCGAAAAGGCGCACGGCGTAAAGCTTGGCTTCATGTCTTTTTTCGTCAAGGCTGCCGTATACGCGTTGAAAAAATACCCAGTCGTCAATGCCAGCGTCGATGGCAACGATATCGTTTATCACGGCTATTACGACATCGGCATCGCGGTCGGCACCGAGCGCGGCCTGGTCGTACCCATCCTGCGCGATGCTGACCAGATGTCGATCGCCGACGTGGAAAAGAAGATTGCAGAATTTGGCCAGAAAGCCAAAGATGGCAAATTGACGATAGAGGAATTGACGGGGGGAACGTTCTCCATTTCCAATGGTGGCGTGTTTGGCTCAATGCTTTCCACACCCATCATAAATCCACCGCAGGCGGCGATTCTCGGCGTGCATGCGACCAAAGAGCGTGCGGTGGTTGAGAACGGGCAGATTGTGATTCGCCCGATGAACTATCTGGCCATGAGTTACGACCATCGCATCATTGACGGGCGTGAAGCCGTGCTGGCGTTGGTCGCGATGAAAGATGCGCTGGAAGATCCAGCGCGGCTTTTGCTGGATATTTAATTCCGGCAGCAATGGCGCGAAAAAAATGGCGGCCGAAGGACATCCCGCGTCAGGTTTTCTTTTTGCTGCTAGGCGGTCTTCTCACCGGGTTCCTGACGGTTTGTTTTACAAAATTTCTGGGTCAGTACCTTGGCCCGCATTTCTCGGTGACGATAGCGGTTGGTCTAGGCGTGGCGCTTACGCTATGGCTCTCGCAATTGGTCAAAAATCCCCCATTTTTACTAAAGGGCACATCGCCGTTGGTCGCAGGGTTCTGCGCGGCGCTGGGTGTGCACATTTCCCGCGTTTGGTTGAGTTGATGAAGAGGGTTTGTTATGTCGAAGCAATTTGATGTCGTGGTCATTGGTGCCGGTCCCGGTGGCTATATTGCCGCCATACGCGCAGCCCAACTGGGTTTCAATGTGGCCTGTATCGAAGGCTGGAAGAATCCCAAGGGTGAAATGGCACTGGGCGGGACCTGCCTGAACGTCGGTTGCATTCCCTCCAAGGCGCTGTTGCAGTCGTCAGAAAACGTCGAGCAGGTCGAGCACAAGTTCGCCGAGCATGGCATCACGGCGGCTGGCGTTAAGGTGGATATCGGCAAGATGCAGTCGCGCAAAGACGGTATCGTTACAAAGATGACCAAGGGAATCGAATTCCTGTTTCGTAAAAACAAGATCACCTGGCTCAAGGGCTTCGGAAAATTTCTCTCAGCTGGCGACACCTATACGATCGAAGTCTCGAACGCTGACAAACCGGACGGAAAAGAGCTCGTTACCGCCAAATACGTCATTATCGCCACCGGTTCAAAAGCACGTCACCTGCCCGGCATTCTGGTCGACAACGTCAACATATGCGACAACGAAGGTGCGCTGATGTTTGGTGCTGCACCGAAGCGTCTAGGCGTCATCGGCGCCGGTGTCATCGGTCTGGAACTGGGTAGCGTGTGGCGCCGTCTGGGTTCCGATGTGACGGTGCTGGAAGCACTGCCAGCCTTTCTTGGTGCCTGTGATGAATCGATTGCCAAAGAGGCGTGGAAAGTATTCACCAAGGAGCAGGCGCTCAATATCAGACTCGGGGTGAAGATTGAGAAAGTCACGCAAAAGAAGACCGCAATTACGCTGGATTACACCGACGACAAGGGCCTCGCACAGAAACTGGAGTGCGACAAATTGATCGTGTCCATCGGGCGCGTACCCAACACCGACGGGTTGGGCGCCAGCACCGTTGGCTTGAAACTAAGCGACCGCGGCTTTATTGAAGTGGATGACCATTGCAAAACTAATCTTCCGAACGTCTACGCGATAGGTGATGTGGTGCGTGGCCCCATGCTGGCGCACAAGGCCGAAGATGAGGGTGTGGCCGTGGCCGAAACTATCGCCGGGCAAAAACCGCATGTGGACTTCAATACGATTCCGTGGATTATTTACACGTCGCCTGAAATCGCCTGGGTCGGCAAGACCGAGCAGCAACTGAAAGCTGAAGGTGTGGCCGTGAAGACGGGGCAGTTCCCATTCACGGCTAACGGTCGCGCGCTGGGGCAAGGCGAGGCAGGTGGATTCGTGAAGATCATCGCCGATGCC